>CAYHPV010000133.1:0-3029 GCA_964358735.1 uncultured Candidatus Peribacteria bacterium
CAGGATCCGGCCTTTATGCAGGAACTCGATAAAAAAGTGCTTGAAAAGTATGCGTATGTGCCCGAGGGCGCAAAGGTAGTGATGGAACTGGCCCGGGAACTTGGGTCGGTGCGGCCAGACATTCCAATAAACCTCATTCGGAGCCGCATCATGGAATTTATCGGAGATGAAAGAGCCACCAAAGGCGCGCTTGGAAAAATGAAGATTTGGTATATTCGAGCGGCGCTCGTTCAAGATGCAGCGTTTATGGAGCGACTGAAAGCGTTCGCTCTTCGTGATGTTGATAAAAAGAGCCAGCGAAATGCGCGAGCGCAGCTTCGGAAGAAGAAGGAGTAGGCTGGTACCGCAAGTCCGTCATAGACCCGACGACTAGCAAATGGAATTTTTGATGGAGGTGCGGATTTTTTCAAACATGTCAGCCGGGATTTCTTTTTTTGGGTATGGCGCATAGTTGCCGGCTGGGTTTGGGTCAACAAACTCCATTCCTTCAAATGACCTCGGCGCGTTATACCGCGGAATGAGGTGAGCGTGGAGATGACGCGCAGTATTGGCGAAAATCGCGAAGTTGGACAGATCATGTTGGAAGAGCTTCGCGATGGCGTTGTTCCAGGCAGGGATGATGATCTCAAATAACTCATCGCGCTCCGCTTTATTTAAATGAAGGAGTGACTCGGCGTCAGCTCGTTTTGCCCAGGCATAGCTTCTCCCGATGTATGGGTACTGGTTGGGATGTAAAAACAAATCCCATTCTTTATATGAACAGATTTTGAGGTGTTCCGAGGTATATTTTTTGATCTGAGCGTCGGTCATAAGATCGGAATAAAATGTATAACTATGATGGGTGGCTATTTTATTCGCCCACATGGGCAAATCGTTCTCTCCAGATGGCGAGTTCATCGAATATCAGATCGGCAAAATCATTCGGCTTATATTTGGAAATAGCGTTTGCGTTTCTCATACAATACTTAAGTTGTTCGGTGTTATTTTGGCTTGCGTACCACTTGAAGCTGTCGAGAATGTCGGCGGTTTTTATGATGAGCGCGTCTTGACCGTTTGCTACGCAGCGCTTGATGAGCTCAGTTGTTTTCTCATGCCTGTCTTTAACAGTATCATCTTTGGTGTTGGCCAGAACAAGTTTTAGCACCTGCTCTCCGAACTCATCCCGTACCATGTCTCCCGTTGCATCTGACCACTCGATCACATCATGGAGAAGTCCTGCAAGGACAATCTCTTCGGAGTAGCCGTGATTGTATAAATAAACGCCGACTCTAATGTCGTGAAACAAGACTGGTTTCCGGCTCGATTCATCGGACGGTGGAAAATGCTCCACCAAAAAGCGAACGCCATGTTCGAATTTTAGATTCAGTGATTTGGTCATAGATTTTTGAATGGAATGTATTTGGAGCTACCCGATCATCATTGCCTTGGTCTCTGCGTAGACCAAGTTTTGGTCTTTTGCCTCCTCCCTTGACATGCCGACTCAATTTAGGTATAGTGACAGTAGAAAAAGGCTTTTGGCCGGGGTTTATACACCCCAATCTGGTCGAGGGTCTTTTTTTCTATTTATCCTCTGGAAAGACAGACATCAACCATTTTTCTCCGGTCCGCTTTTCTTCTTTGATTTGGACGAAAAAGAGAATATCGTCGGGTGTTCTGCCCGTGAACCTGTGAAGGAGTTCACCTTTCTTGTTTGGATTTTCTTTGGTGATTGGTTCGTATCGAGAGTGTTGGATGAGATCTACCGCACAGGGAAAATATTTGACTTGCCTCGTTTTATCTCGAATATTCTCTTTTTCGTGCAAATGAATCCAAAAGAGCTGGAGAAAAATTTTTTGCTTCTTGAAATAGGCTGATCGAATGTATGGTCGACGCTTGGTGCGCCTACGAATGGTTTGATAAATAGCAAAAGCTTTTTTCGATACTTGGTGCCAGTGAGTGCCGGGAAGTTTGGAAACTTTCGTCCTATAGATCTGCATAGTAGACTGATTTTACCATGCCTATACCCCAAGGAAAAGGCTAAAATTTGGGAGAGATTGAGTTCCTGTTGCAAGAATTTTCCATGATGTGTTCGCTGGTGTATTAATTATTCGCCAACCCGGTCTTCGATTAATGTAAAGTCTGTAAGAGCGACCAGCTTATGGTATTCTCCTGGCTTAATTTTGATTTTGAGTGGGGCGGTGACAACTCTTGTTTCATTCCCTATTGTCAATTCCACCTCTCCGCTCACCAGATAAAAAGTCTCCTCAACACTGTGAACGTGATCGCCGCTGATAGAACCTTTTTTTCTAATTAAAAATTTAACCTTATCACAATCGTATGTAATTTTATTCTCTTCGGCTTTCAGGATTTTGAGTTCTTTCAAATCCATAGCTATTCATTACTCTCCTCTAGAAGAGTTATTTTATTTTTTTGGGATTTATTAAAATCGCGCACAATTTCTTCTAGTGTTAGGAGTTCCTTTTGGAGTTCCGGTGTTGCATATTTTCTATTTTTTATTGTGACTGTAATATCCTGTTGGCAGTAATCAATCAAACATTCCCATACAGCATCCCAATTGGAGCCGAAATAATCTGGAAAATGAAAATTGAGGCTGAACCAGCCCATTAAATCTTGTTTCGTTTTTATTTTTGATAAATCGAGCTCCATATCCAGGTCGGTAATATTTGGTTTAACTACGGCCTATCCTACCCCCTTCAAGTGTAAATGTCAAAAATTCCCCATATCTTAGCCATTCTTCTGTCCCCACGTTATACACTTTGTCCACATTTACTCGCCTCTTGACAACCCTTTTGCCCTATAGTAAAATGTGCAGGCGCCTGAAAAATATACAACTTTTCAGGACCATGTCCGGACTTGTTTGGACCTCTGGGTATAAGAGAAACATAATCTTCAAAAAATCATGTTTACATCTCTTTCATACTTTGAGAATCCAAGCACGTAGGACATACATTCATCCCGAATGTTTGGCCGCTTGGAAGCGGTCTTTTTTGTCCCAAAATCTTCTTTCCTCATCGTTCAGCCGATACATA
>CAYHPV010000134.1:0-3004 GCA_964358735.1 uncultured Candidatus Peribacteria bacterium
GTGGTCGGGCCGGTGAATAAGAATTTTGTGGAAGGGGAGTGGTATCTTTGGAATATTCGAGAAGACAGTAAAGTTGAAATTCTATAAAGAAGCTTGGCTACCTTCCCTCGAGAACGGCTTCGAAAATCTTCTATTTTCTGCAGATTGTTCTCTCGAAAAGATACCCAAGCTTTTCATATGCTATTTCTACTTTAAGTACATCCCCCTATTTCTATTTTGCTGATTGTTCGTTTCGGCGTAGATGGCTTTGCCATTTTTTGGATCGGTGAGGTAGAACCAGTGGCGGGTTTTTTCTGGGTTGAGGGCGGCTTGGATGGTTTTGAGGCCGGGGTTGCCGATGGGGCCGGGGGTGAGGCCTTTGCGAGTGTAGGTATTATAGGGTGAGTCCTGCTCGAGATCGGCTTTGGTGAGCTCCTGGCGATTGAGGTCGTAGAGAAGGGTGGCGTCGATATTGAGAAACCAGCCGGAGTTGGCGCGCTTCCAGATAATGCCGGCGACTATCGGGAGATCTTCTGGGTGTTTGACCTCTTTCTCGAGCATGGATGCGACGGTGATCAGATCGAGGAGCGAGATATTTTTTTGGGTGAGAAGTGTCGCGGTATCCTGTGGAAGTTTTTTTTGAAAATTTTTGAGCATCAGATCAATGAGATTGTCTGCGGAGAAATTTCCGGGGTCGACTTTATACGTATCGGGAAAGAGAAATCCTTCGAGGGGGAGAAGATTTCCCTGAATTTCTTGTTTTGGAAGAAATGGATACTCACTCCACCGGGAGAATTTTTTTACGGTCTGGATGAAGTCACCTTTTTTTGAGAGCTGCATCTCGCTGAGGCGATTGTCGATTTGTCTGATGGAGTAGCCCTCGGGGATGGTGACGTAGTTTTTTGCTTTTTTGGAATCGGTGATCGTTTCGGCTATTACCTGGATTGAAAAAGATGGACTGAGCTCGAAGCGGCCGGCGAGAATTTTTCCTTCGAGATTGTTATCCTCGAGATATTTTTTCAGGTACCACTCTTTCGCGATGATATTTTTTTCTACCAATATCTCTGCAACATCTTTTCCGGTGTCACCCTGTTTGATGAGGAGGAGTTGCGTTTTGATATTCTTGGGATCGAGTCCGTTTGCTACCGCGTGCCTATAATTGAGTTGGGATGTTATAAAAAAAATAACCACGATGCTCGCGAGGGCGATCCAGAGTATGCGTGAATTCGCCGGTTTTCGACGTTTGGTGAGCGGCGTGTATGACATAGGTATTCTGTTATGATTGCGTGTCACTGCCTGTTGCTGCTGCCTGTGCTTCCGGACCCATTCCCATCATGCTCATGACGGACTTCATCTTTTCTGCCGCGATCTGCTGTGCTTTTTTCAGGGCTTTATTGAAGGCTTTCAGGAGTTTTTTCTCCAGAGATCCTTTGTTGGTGGCGGCTTCCTCTGAGATTTTAATATCGACCACCTCGAGTTCCGCGTTGATCGTGACGATGACTCCGTCTTCTTCAGCTTCGATATGGATGTTTGCCAGCTCTTTTTTCACCGCTTTTGCCTCTTTTTGAAGCTTGTACATGTCTTTTGCCTGTTGGAACATTCCCATAGAATAGGTAATTAAAAATCTAAAATGCTTGCGTGCCTCCTGATTCTACTGAAGCTAGCCCGGTGGGTCAACTTCCACTTGTCTTGAGCTCTAATTTTCGTTACAATCCGCCCGTCAGTGCCTTTAATCATCTATTTTATGTCAACTGTTACCATCGAAGCCCAGACCCGTGAACTTGCCGTTCGTCCCTCGTCTCTGCGACGAATCAAGAAAATTCCAGCGACGATCTATGGTCCTGGAAGTAGTCCTATGAATGTTGCTGTCGAGTACCAGGCCTTTCGCCATGTGTTTATTGAGGCGGGTGAGAGTTCGCTCATTGATCTGAATCTTGATGGAGGCAAGAGCTTCAAGGTCTTGATTCAGGATATTCAATACAATCCTATTTCCAGCCAGATTGACCATATCGATTTTCTCAATGTTCGCATGGATCACCTTTTGACGACCTCGATTCCGGTGGAAGTTACCGGTCTTGCTCCTGCGATCAAAGACTTTGGCGGTGTTCTCAGTATTACCCACCACGAGATTCAGGTTCGTTGTTTGCCTGGTGATCTTATGAAATCTATTGTCGTCGATGTTTCCGGTCTCAAGACGTTCCAGGATGTCATCCATGTCCGGGATTTGAAAGTTTCTGATAAAATTCACATCATGCTCGATGCCGATGAGCCGGTGATTACTGTGCTTCCTCCACGTAAGGAAGAGGAGGTCGCTCCGGTTGCCGCCGCCGCTACGGCTGCTGTGCCTGGTGCCGCTCCGGTCGCTGGTGCCGCTGTTGCTCCTGGTGCCGCTGCTGGCGCTCCTGCTGCGTGTGCCGCGAAGCCTGCTGCGAAGAAGTAATTGTTCTTATGAATGTTCCTCCTCGTGAATATCTGACCGCCTATCGAAGAGAAGCCGCGCAGCATTACCGTTCGCGCGAGTTTCTTGAGCGCGCTCTCACTCTTAAAGAAATTATCGGTTCAGTTTCCGATCAGCTCGCAAGGCTGAGTGTTGGTGTGGATCTTGAGGGGACGCTGGTCTGTTTGGAGGTGAGCTCTTATTCTTTTGACCCTCCTCGTCGTTATGGTGGCTATGATCGACTTCGCCGGCCATATGCCAATGAGATGCTGGCAGCCCTCGCCTCTACCGGAGGTAAACATATGATTTGGTCGAGTGCTACACCTGATGCTTTTGATATGGTTGTTGCTTCATCGCGACTTCGCATTCCTGATTCCGTTCTGAAAAAGCATCGATTTGATTATACTGATCGAGCAAGCATTGATCTGGATCTTATTGATCGGCTGGTAGATGTCTTTCCTCATGCGGATGAGCGTCTACGGGTATCGGATAAACTTTTTCACCGTGGGGTTCCCAAAATTCCATCGGTGATAGGAGTTGATTTTTTACTTGATGATCATGCGGCGAAAGATCGCGCTGTTCTCAGTC
>CAYHPV010000135.1:0-2953 GCA_964358735.1 uncultured Candidatus Peribacteria bacterium
TTTTCCATTAGAATCCATATCCCGTTCAGGTATCATTTAGCGTTAGACAAGACTAGGGATATACATACATCCGATATTATACTACAATCAGCGTACGAATATACATTCACTATCTCTCCCTATGGACCAAAACATTCACACATTTCTCGTAGAGTTGCTACACGATGCCGGACAGACAAATCTTGACAAGGAACTCGAGGAAGTACTTATACATGATCTGGAAACGCGCCTCGAGGATAGGCTTGTACTCGTCTCGGCACAGTATCTCACGCCTGAACAGCAAGAAGAGGTGAAAAAAATAGAAAATCCTGATGAAGTCATGCATTATCTGAAAAATACCGTTCCGGACTTCGAAAATATCGTTGCAGAGGCAATGGTAGATTTTCGTGAGGTCTATATTGCAGCGAGTAAGGCGGAGTAATACTCGTGATCAGACCGTCATCAAATTCCGGTATCCGTGAGGATCTGTCGCATTTCTTTGCCTGTTTGCGGACGATCATCGGGATTTTGTTTCGTACACATCTTGAAAAAAGTTAAAAGCTGTGTCGCCATGGTGACATCATTGGCATCGCGCTCAATGAGACATTTTTCAGCATGGGCAAATGCATCTGATTTAAGCCATGTTCCAGCAACGCGTTCACGCTCGAACTGCTCTAGTTGCTCCGGCCTATCGGGAAACCACATGATATCGTGACAATTAAGATGGTAGCGTTTATTACAAAGCAGTTCCAAAATAGTAATTCCAAAAGCAAACAGATCACTTGTCCGATGTAATCTTCTGAGAACTTTTTCTGGTGACATATAAGGGGCAGCACCAAAAAACTGCCCAGATGCATCATCAACGAATCTGGCGATATCCCAATCAATAAGCCTAGACTGTTGAGGCCTCCAGGGTTTTGGCAAGTCAATATGTTCAACGCTTGTCATGACGTTTGAAGGTTTGACATCATTATGGAGTACTCCAAGCTCCATACATGTCGAGAGTTGATTACTAACCTGAAGAGCGATCGCGTGAATCTGCCCAATGGTAAGCCCGTCATGTTCGGCAGCAAACTGATAAAGATTGTAACCCTCAATAAATTCTATGAGCTGATAGCGGTCATGAAAGATGAGAATATCTGGAACACCGATGGGAATTAATGCTTGGCGAATATGTTGAAAAACGCGATGACCTTCTTCGGCCATTGCTGCCGCATAGTCAAACTTAAAATATTTTAACCCCAGATGATGCCTTTGCTCCTGATCTCCTGCATTTCTACAGTGATATAGTTCATTAACCCCAAACTCTTTCGGTATACGACCTATCACCTGACACTTCCATCGTCCAAGCTCGACAATATCTCCAGGGCGATGAGCATCTGAGTCAGGGGTATTGGCATCGGAAAAGGCGGAATCAGGCATGGTTATGATAAAGGGGGGTCATTATAGCATAAAAATAGTTAATGTCCATTCGAGCATGTTTTTTAGCTTTGAAATCGAGGGGGTGATGTATGTGGGATGGCTGGATCGGGTCGGATCGGCTGCTACCCCCGTTATAGTTGCTTTTTAAGCTGATTTTGTGGTATAATGGTATGAAGACTCGAAATGGATGTTCTTTGAACTTCGCACATTGAGCTTCACCAAAAAATAAAAACATATGGCTTCGTTACTCAATACAAAACTCGCGCAAGGGGAACACCCTGAAGGCAATGAGCTCTTCAAACTTGGCAAAGATCAGCAGGCAGATAAAAAAAGAGTTGATCTTCCTGATCTTATCGCCAAGTCCCAAGAGGGCTGGTATCAGCGACTGGGGAATATTGGTGGTGGCAATCAAAGCACCTTTGATCATATTGGAACTCTTCTCAGTGGCGGCGTGCTTGGGAGCTATGGGCTTTCTCGGAAGGACACGGTGAATCGGCAGATTGATGATATGGCGAAAATGCATACGGGGAAAGCTTTTGATTCAACACTGAAACTTACCGATATTTTTGCGAGAAGTTCGGATAAAATTGATTTTCTTGCGACGAAAGTTTCGGCGTGTGAAAAATTGGATGAGGATATCGGAAAGCTTATGGCAAACAATAGTCAGTCGATCAAACTTTTTGATTCGATGCGAAAGGCAATCAATCCCGGAGTGATTGGTACCATGCGAGAAGGAATTGCCAATGCCTGGGAACGGGCCAAGAGTTCGCCAGGTGCCGCTCTTCGTGGTGCTGGTGCTGGTGCGGCCATTGTGGCCCTAGGTGCTGGTGCGATTTCGACGCCGTATATTGCGGTACCCGTGGCTACGGCTGCTATTTTTACTGCGGGATATGGTGTTGGTAAGGCGATCCTGGATCGCAAAACCATGCAGGCCTCGATGAAAGCTCTCGAGGAGATGCGTGCCAATGTTGCTGCCATTCGGATGGAAACCGAGGCTGAGCGTGACGCGCTCCTTGCAAAAATTTCCGCGAAGTATGCGCCCGAGGCACAGGTGGAAAAAAATATGAGGGAGCTGTTGAATTTGAGATGCACGGGAGATAATGTCGGACTTGTTCAGGAGTTTGAAGAGGCGTTGCAAGGTCCGGATACAGAAGGAAAACTTAAAGAGCTGATGGAGCAATTTAAGGCGAAAAATATTTTCCACAATGCTCTCGAACTCAACCACGTGGACCGATATTTCAAAACCCTTGGCAATACTCGATCGGTGAATTTCTGTGCCAGTGTGAGCAAGCTGATGGGCAGCGAAAAGGCGGAGGGACAGAGTGGCGTTGTTCGCTTTATCAAGCGACTCAAACAAATTGGCGCCCTCACGGGTGTTCGCGGAAAGAAGGTCATGCTTGATACTGTGACGTACGCCATCGCCGATGTCACGACTGAGAATGGTGGTGATGTTTTGATTTTGCGGGGTGATGATGGTAAAAAAATTGCGCTGACGACAGAGAGGGGGAAAGTTGAGATTCGCACACCAGCTATTTCTTTCAAAAAAATACAG
>CAYHPV010000136.1:0-2945 GCA_964358735.1 uncultured Candidatus Peribacteria bacterium
TGTCGGGGGAGATGACTTCGAAGGCTGGGTTGAAGATTTTGATGCCCTTTGGCGCGTCTTCCCAGACCTCTTTTGGATCGCGCTCTTCGATGGTTTCGTCGAATCCGTAGACGGTTTCTGGATTGAACTTCCAGCTGTTGGTGCAGCAGTAGACGGGGATGCGTGCCTTGTTGCAAAACTCGGCGAGGGCCTCGGTTCCGATTTTGTTGATGGTCTTTCCTTCGCTTGAAAGCGAGTCGCAGCCGTAGAGAAAGAGGTCCGCTTTTTTGATCGCGCCGCGGCCGGCTGAGTCGACCATGTGAACGACTTTTATACCGGCTTTTGCGAGTGCGGTAGCGGTTTTTCGGCCCTGGTAGCGCGGACGGGTTTCAGTATTATAGACGGTGAATTTCTTTCCTTGTCGATGTGCTTCTATCAGAATTTGTTCGACGGTGGAAGAGTGACAGTGGGTGAAGACGATCATGCCGTTGAGGATTTTTTTCGCACCGTACTCGGCCATTTTTTTCTGGGAGTCTTCGAAGTGTTTTTTTACTTTTTCTACGCAGTTTTTTTCTTTCTTATAGTTGGCCAGGAGATAGTTCAGGGAGTTCCTGAGAGCCGGTTCGGTGGCTCGTGCCGACACGAGTTCTCTGTAGGCCTTCTGGATTTTCTTCGGATCTTTGGTAGCGGCGAGAACCTGGGAAAGCGCATCGACGGCTGCGATGGCGATTCGTTCGGCGCCCTGAATGGTGAGGTCTTTGATGCCTTTGACGATTTGGGCGTGAGTCATGTGAGGTGCCTTCATTGGAAATTTTTTTAGGTGATCGTGTAAACTTTTTTTCTGGACTCTTCTACGGCGTTTCTCAGGCGAGTCGCATTTTCGGCGTAGATGGTGTAGAGAATATCACCCTTTTTTACCTTCGCGCCGAGATTTTTTTCTATGGCAATACCGGCGCCGGAGTTTTTTGGGGCGCCCGCGACGCGGGCGACGTGAGAGATAAGTTTGTTGTCGACTGCGGTGATTTTTCCGCTTTTTGCTGCGGTAACGAAGTGGGTGAGTTTTCCGACCGGTGGCATTTTTTTGCGACCCTGTGCGTCGATAATTTCGTTCATTTTTTTATAAGCCGCCCCTGAAGTCAGTAGCTGTGTAGCGAGTTTTTCCCCCTGTCCCTTTTTCGATTTTTTACATAATTCCAGCAGTTCACCTGCCATAAATATCGCTTTTTTCACGAGATCTTGTGGTGCTTTTGGATCGTTATTCAGAACCTGCATGACATCGATTGCCTCGAGTACTGGCCCGATTCCGCGACCTATTGGCGCGTCACCGCGTGTGGCAATTACTTTTACCGTCATGCCGAGCATTTTTCCGAGTCGCTCAAAATCCTTTTTCAACTCATTCGCCTTTTCCAGGGTTTTTGTTTTTACCTGAGGACCATAGGGGATATCGATCAAGACGTGCGTCGAGCCGACCGCGTATTTTTTTGCCATGATTGATGCGAGCATCATGCCCTTCGGATCAAGACTCATCGGATGACTGACACGAATCAGTCGATCGTCTGCCGCAGCGAGATCGACGCCTCCACCCCAGGTAATAAATCCGCCAACTTTTTCCAAAATTTTCTGAAGTTTTTTTGCGTCGTTCGTGACATTACACATCACCTCCATGGTGTCGGCGGTTCCCGATGGTGAGGTGATTGCCCGAGATGATGTTTTTGGAATGGTAATTCCTGCTGCTGCAATAATCGGAATGACGATCATCGTCGTGCGATTTCCCGGAACTCCACCGATGCAGTGCTTGTCAGCAACAATTTTTCTGTTGATCTTGATCCGATTTCCGTGCTCCACGATTGACTTGGTGAGATTGGCTGTTTCTTCATCGGAGAGGCCGTTGATATAACATGCTGAGACAAAGTAGGTCATTTCCACGTCGGATAAATCATCATTCACAATGTCTTTCACGATTGCGTCGATTTTTTCTCTATTGAGAGGTTTGCCATCGAGCTTTTCTCGAATATAGAGATTGGCCGCCGGTTTTTCACTCAGCGTCACAAACATTTTATCTCCTCGATCGGCCTTCAGACGCTTCCACGTTTCCACAAAGAGGCCCGCCTCATTATTTTTTATCCCGCCATTTTCGGTGATATCGACGATGCAGGTGAGATGGAGTGACCCGTTGCGTACTGAAAGACGCTCACCCGGCTGGACATCGAGCATGTGTGCTGTGTGCTCATTGAGGATCACAATGAATTTATTTCCTACTTTAATGGGAATCTTTCGGGCCTTGAGAATCATGTCAGAGATTTTTTAGGAGATTTTTATATATGTTTTAACTTCATGCTATTGTATCAGTTTTTGGAGTTTTTGGCAATGGGATGGTGCTGGTTTTGGAATGGGAGAATTCTTATTTTTGAAGCTGAAAATCTCCGTGCGCAGACCTTGCCTCAATATTTCAAAAATATGACAACTTTAATCGACGTCCCCTATGGACAAAGTTTTTGGAGTGGCTATATTGGTGGGGAAGTACCCCGTACTCCTAACTTACATTCTATGGATGGTCCTGATGGATCTCAAGGTCCCTTAACGCCTTTACACGAGGCAGAAGGGGCAGTTTTTCGTAAGCCTCATTCTCACTCGCGTACAGCTCTTCGTTTGCCCGGATCTCTTTCTCTTCCAGATGTTGAGCAATTGGCTCATGTGATTTCTGATATCGTTTTTACCCAATATAAACAGATGCAAGGAGCACATTATGTACCTACTATTGATTTGACGGCTTATAAATTCTTATCTCTCAATACTGTGCGAGATGCGATTGACGCTGCCGGCAAGATGGTTGAAGGTCAGTGTCGATCAAAATTTTCTGATACTACTCTTGATTTTCAATTGGCGACACGGTTTCTTGGTATGATTCTTACCGATTGTATGACTCGTCAGACGTTCGAGAAACAATCATTCGATTCTCCTATTTC
>CAYHPV010000137.1:0-2933 GCA_964358735.1 uncultured Candidatus Peribacteria bacterium
TAATTGCCAATCAGCGGAAAGGTGAAATTAATAATCTGGGCTTCGTACGATGGATCGGTCAGCGTCTCGGGATATCCCATCATGCCGGTATTGAAAACTGCCTCACCGAGAGTCGGTGTTTCGGCTCCAAATGAGGTTCCTTCGTAGGTCGTCCCGTCCTCTAGAACGAGTGTTGCTTTGGTCATTTGGGGGGATTATACTACCTGCGATATGGATTTCAAAGGCCAAGACATTCTCAGCACGGAGCAGTTCTCGAAGGAGGACATTCTCCGTATTTTGGAGGTAGCGCGGACGTTTGAAGCTGTTTCAGAAAAACGCGAGACGAGTGAACTCTTGAAAGGGAAGCTGATGGCTTCGCTTTTTTATGAACCTTCGACGAGGACGAGGTTTTCTTTTGAGACGGCGATGAAGCGACTGGGTGGACAGACGATTACGGCGGTGGGGCAGGATTATTCTTCGTTGTCGAAGGGGGAGTCACTGTGGGATACGGCGAAGATGGTGGAGGCGTACGCGGATGTGATCGTGGTGCGTCATCCGACGGAGGGTTCGGCGGCTGAGATGGCTCGTGGAGCCAATATTCCGGTGTTGAATGGTGGCGATGGACCCGGTCAGCATCCGACGCAAGCACTGCTTGACATGTATACCTTGATGAAAGAAAAGGGAAAGATCGATGGGCTCACCGTGATGATGTCTGGCGATCTCAAATATGGACGGACGGTGCATTCTTTGTGCATGTTGCTGCGGCACTTCGATGTAAAAATGATTTTTTCTTCGCCGGAAGAACTCAAGATGCCTTCGAACTATCTTGATGATTTGCGTGGACGCGGGGTGGCTTTTGAGGAGTGCTCGACCCTGGAAGAAGGCTTAAAGAAGGCCGATGTCGTGTATGCGACTCGTGTACAGGGGGAGCGGTTTGAGGATAAAGAGCAGTATGAGCGGTTGAAGTTGGCCTTTGTGTTATCTAAGGATTTATTGGAAAAAAATCGTCCGGGCATTACCGTGATGCATCCATTGCCGCGTGTGGGAGAGATCGCGGTGGATGTGGATGGGCTTCCTGGCGCTGCCTACTTCCGCCAGGCCGCCAATGGCGTGCAGGTGAGAATGGCACTTTTGGCTTTGGTGCTGGGGAAGGTGTAGGTTATATTGGTTGTTGCGTCGGTTTTTCATGCGAATTGATACCCACCTCCTTACCTGTGTTATACTGTTCGCATGAAAAACCTTCTTGCTCATTTTTTTCCACGCAAAAAATCTCCTCTCGATTACGTTCCCCATGTTCTTCTCGCCCTGTACCTCGGCGTTTTTGTCTGGGGTGCGATTGAGCCTTTTGCGCGTGATGTGTGGTATGTGGAGAATGGGCCGATTTTTGCGATTGCGGCGTTTCTCACTATTTTGTATGTGCGGGGAGTAAAATTTTCGAATACTTCCTATGTGCTCATGTCATTCCTCCTTATCTGGCACACGATTGGTGGGCACTATACCTTTGAACTGGTTCCTTTTGATTGGTTCAGTGATTTTTTCGGATTTGAACGAAATATGTACGATCGGATTGGGCACTTCTCGGTTGGTTTTTATGCGTTTCCCGTTGTCGAGTATCTTCTCATGAAGAAAAAAATGTCGCGTGCCCTCGCGTATACGTTCGCGATTTTTGCCATTGCTTTTGTGGCCATGAGTTATGAGCTGATTGAGTGGATCTATGCTTTAATTGGCGATCCTGAGGCTGGTTCGGCGTTTCTCGGAAGTCAGGGTGATATCTGGGATGCGCAAAAAGATATGCTGATGGATACGCTGGGTGCGGTATTTGCGATTGCTTTGCATTGGGGTTTTTATTCAAAAAAATAACGGGGACAATTTTTCAAAAAATCTATGGCCGATCTGCTGCTCAAAAAAGGAAAAATAGTTTTCATTGATGGTATTCGTGAGGGGGATGTGGTGATTGATGGTGGAAAAATTATTGAGATTACGCCCGAGTATCGTGGCGAAAGTGATCGCGTGATTGAGTGTCAGGACAAATTTATTTTTCCCGGGGTGATTGATGCGCATGTGCATATGCGGGTGCCGGGAGGAGAGTATAAAGAAGATTTTGCGACGGGATCGATGGCGGCGGTCTCCGCTGGGGTAACGAGTTTTCTCGATATGCCGAATAATACGCCACCGATTATTTCAAAAAAAATGCTCACGGAAAAACGTGCGCTCGCTGCCGGACAGTCATTTGCGAATTATGGATTCTTTTTTGGGATGACGGATGAGAATGTCGAGGAACTCAAACGGATTAGCGGTGTTCCGGGGCTCAAAGTCTATATGGGTGAGTCAACCGGAAATTTGATTGTGCGTAAAGACGAAACACTCGATCAGATTTTTTCCTATTCGACGAATCATTTTCCTGTCGTGGTGCATGCGGAGAGTCAGGAGTGTCTCTCGAGATTTGCTGCGGAGTTTTCGGGTTCCGACGCACGTTCCCGTGCCGATTTTCACTCGGTGGTTCGTCCCGCGGAGTGCGCTCGGGAAGCGGTGAAGCATGTGCTTCACCTGGCGAAGAAGTATGACGCGCGCGTGCATATTGCCCATGTTTCTACGCTTGAAGAGCTCGATGTTATTAGAAAATTTAAAACAGAGAAGGTGACGTGTGAAGTCTCTCCGCATCATCTCGTCTTTGATGATGCTCAATATGAAAATCTTGGTCAGAAATTGAAGGTGAATCCTCCCGTTCGCAGCGCAGCTGATGTTCAGGCGCTTTGGGCTGCCATCGCTGATGGCACGGTGGATATCGTTGCCTCTGATCATGCTCCGCATTTATTGAGTGAAAAAGAGGCGGCGTATGAGAGCTGTCCTGCCGGTGTGCCTGGTATTGAAACTATTCTGCCCGTGATGCTTGATGCGGCGAATCGTGGTCTCGTGAATCTCGATCGTGTGGCGCAGCTATTGAGCTCCACCCC
>CAYHPV010000138.1:0-2885 GCA_964358735.1 uncultured Candidatus Peribacteria bacterium
CCCCTAGTGAACAATACTATTGTATCAGATTGAACAAGGCCAAGTCAATCCTTAGCTTCAAATTCCTATGCTATACTACAACCAATGCCAACCCTCTCCTCCAACGTAAAACAAGTTCTCTCGACGAACGCCAAGCACTTGGAACTGCTCCATAGTGTAGGCGTAAAAACCGTGGAGGATTTTATCTATTACTTTCCGCGCAGCTACACCGACGCTTCTGGCATCACGCCGATTAGCGATGCCAAAGAAGGGGAGCCGCAAACATTCTCCGGAATTCTCTCAAATTTTTTCACAAAAAGACTCCCAAACAATCGTCAATTCACAAAGGCACTGCTCAATGATGACTCAGCTAGCATCGAGCTCGTCTGGTTCAACCAGAAATTCATCACGCACATGTATAAGTCAGGAATGCACGTTTTTGTGACGGGGAAGCCAAAATTGAACATGCGACGCCTCTCCCTCGCAGCACCAACCATCGAACACCAGCGGGAAGAGCAGCTCCATACCGGACGTATCGTCCCGATCTATCACGAAACCGAAGGACTCAACTCGAAGTGGATCCGAGAAAAAATGCGACCCGTACTCACAGAATTCCTCAAATACATTGAAGACTACATTCCCGAAGACATCCTCAAGAAAGAAAAACTCATGCCGCTCAAGGAGGCGATCGAGCTCATCCATTTTCCCATACGTGTAGAAGACCTAGAGCAAGCCAAAAAACGGCTCTCGTTCGACGAACTTTTTCTCCTTCAACTCAAAGCGATTCACAAAAAGTGGCTCTGGCAGCACGACACTACATCAAAAATTAAGCGCAATGCCATCGACAAAGAACACCTCGCCACACTCCTCGAAAAACTTCCATTCAAACTCACCGGCGCCCAACAAAAAACACTCACAGAAATCATCGACGACCTGGAAAAAGATATTCCCATGGCTCGACTCGTACAGGGAGATGTTGGCTCAGGAAAGACCGTAATCGCCGGTCTCGCCGCGCTCTCCATGATCAAAAATAAACATCAAGTCGCCCTCATGGCCCCGACAGAAATTCTCGCGAAACAGCACTTCAAAACGCTCTACAAATTTTTCCAACAGTACGGCATCAATATTCAACAAATCCTCGGCTCCACATCAACAAAAGAAAAAGACAACATTATTACCCAGCTCAAAACAGGAACCTGCGATCTCGTCGTCGGCACGCATGCCCTCATTCAGGAGAGCATTGGATTCAAAAAACTTGGTCTCGCCATCATCGACGAACAGCACCGTTTTGGCGTCAAACAGCGCGATACGCTCAAGTCCCACGGTACACCGCACCTTCTTTCCCTCTCAGCCACCCCCATTCCGCGCACCCTCGCCATGACGATTTACGGCGATCAGGACCTCTCCATCATCGACGAACTTCCACCTGGTCGAAAACCAATAGAGACGCATATCGTTCCCGAAAAAAAGCGAAAAGACGCCTACAACTGGATCCGGCAACAGGTGGAGCAGGGGAGACAGGTCTTTGTCGTCTGCCCGCTCATCGATGAGTCCGATGAACTCGAAGTACGCTCCGTCATGCAAACCTATGAAGAACTTTCCAAGCACATCTTTCCAGAACTCAAGGTCCAGTACCTCCATGGAAAACTCAAGCAAGAAGAAAAAGACTCAATCATGGCAGAGTTCAGCGCCAATAACACCAATGTCCTCGTCTCCACCTCCGTCATCGAAGTCGGTATCGACGTGCCAAATGCCACGATCATGATCATCGAAGGCGCCGAACGATTTGGACTTTCACAGCTCCATCAGTTCAGAGGTCGCGTCGGTCGCAGCGACCACCAGTCATATTGCTTCCTTTTCACCAACAACCCATCCCAAACCTCCACCAAGCGCCTCGCAGCCATGGTCCAACACCAATCAGGCTTCGCCCTCGCCGAAATCGACCTCACCATGCGTGGCCCCGGCGAACTCTACGGCGTCCGCCAATCCGGCATCCCCGACCTCAAAATGGCCAGTCTCACCGATGCCCACACCATCTCCAAAGCCCGCCACTACGCTACCCTCCTCATCGAAAAGGATCCTTACCTCCAAACCTTCCCAAAGCTAAAACAACAGCTCGAGCGCATGGAACAAGTATATGTGAATGATTAAGCCTAGACAGTGCGACAAAAACAGTTTAAATTCGGCTCCATGAAAAATTTTCCTACACCAAAAATCATCACACCATTGATTGTTGCAGTTTCCTTTGCCTGCAGTGGAGCCAATAATGAAGTACTGCGTCAGCCCGAAGATCCATGCGCAGCAGCCACCCAGCGATTCACGGGAACACTTGACAAATTAGAAGAAGAACTCGAAAAAGGAGAATATCTGAATCGGATGAAAGCATACCAAAATATCAGTTTAGAAATGCAACTCACAAAAATACAAATCGGAAAACATCTGGCAAATATAAAAGAACAGGAACAAACTATGAATGAAAGTTGCCGGAACACCAAAGAATCCTCAGGTGGGATCCAGGGTGTATCAGGATTTGGAATTCGAGTAGCAGGTGCAAGAACACGTGCTCAGAATCTCGGACTCAACGACTAAAACCCCGTCCCAAAGATTCCAACGCGTCCTAGGGGCAGTTTTGCATATCACGGCTTATTTAAGCCAAAAAATAGAGATAAGTTACATACTTTTAGGCAGATTTGAGCCATACGAACCAAGAAAGGTCAGCAGGGAAGTGCTGACCAACTTTTTGAGAATGCATAAAAATAAGACACACCACAATTTGTCACAGTGAAAAAATTATTGAGTGAACATCTGCACGTGCGGAAATATAAAAACTCAAAACAAAATCTAAAAACACCACAACAAGAAACAACATTGAAAAACATAAACATTCTACCGGTCAACCATCCGAC
>CAYHPV010000139.1:0-2875 GCA_964358735.1 uncultured Candidatus Peribacteria bacterium
CACCACACAGCACCCACGGCGAAAACGTCGACCTCGGCACATTGCTCAAGGCCGTCGATATCCAACGTGGCAACTTCGCCGATGGGCAACATCAAAAGGCGAGAGATCTTCTTGGAACGATGGGCTTCGCAGGTGGCAGAGGTCTCGATGAGGTCAATACCAAAGATGGTATGAAAAATTTTATCAAAGCACAAGATACGAGCTACTTGATGGAAAATAGAGAAAAGGTTTCAGAAGCCATTAAAAGATTCGAAAGCCGTGAAGGAAGGAAATTGAATCCAAACGATCCAACTGACAAGCACCTCATCGTCCTCCGTGATGAAAAAGACGAAGGAAAAATCCGCGAAGCTCTCGGCCGTCTCGGTGTCGGAACGGCTCAGGCAGGAGGAGCAACAGCAGGCGCAGGCATCGCCTCATTCGCCAATAAGGACGAACTATTAGCAGGCAAAGGCTACCTCAATGGAGTTGAACAGGGTCACCTCAATAAACTCACCGGTGCAACAAGCGAAGCAGACTTTAATAAAGCCATGGAAAGTGAAGATGTAAAAAAAGCAGCCCAAAAAGCATCAAGCGCCATGAGCGCCGCCGTAGCCATCAAAGGTGATAAAAAAGTAGAGGAATTTATTCAGGCGGTAAAAAAAGGAACAACAACGGCAGAACAATCAAAAGCATTTAAAGAAGCAGTGGAGCCGCTACTCACAGACATGGGATCTAAGGGCGTAGAAGAAACAAATCGAGGAAAAGTTCTTGGCGATGCTCTTCAGGCGGCATTTAAAAAAGAAAACATTTCAGGCAATGATGCAGATAAAGCACTCGCACAGGTAAAAACAGCGATTGGCTCAAAGGGAGTTGGTTTTGATAATGAAATGACGAAAGCCGCAAAGAAATAACATAAAAAAATTAAAGCCACCACAAAGCCACGCACAAAACCATAAACTTGCAAAAAAATAAAATTGTAGTACTATGAAAACAACAGGACATCTTCACCCACACGAGATGGCTAACTGGACTCCAAAAAGCCAGCACCTGCACAGCAACCCTTCTGGAAACTTGTTCTTTCCGGCCAGGGCTGTTTTTTTTGCAAATCCGGCCAGGGCAGCCTCGACGGGAGACAGCGATAGCGACGACACCGTAGAGAGAAAAAACAAAAAGAAAAAATCGAGCAATCCGCTCGACATGCTCACGCAGGACGCAAGCAATATGATCGACGCGACCCTCCACAACGCCTCGGCCAACGAGCTCGAAGACGAACTCAAAAAACTCCTCGCGAAAGACAAAATTTCTCAAGGCACGTTCGACACTGCCAAACGATTCGCAAACTCAAGCCGCTTCCTCGATCAAGAACTCGTTCGTCAGCTCATCAAAGGAAAAATCCACGCCGATGATTTTAAAAAATATGCATCCTATCTCCACCCGGACACCGGAGACGCCGCCGACCGCGCTAGCATGCAGAAACTCGCCGAGCAGACGATCTTTGGAAAAATCAAACCGCACCAATTTGAAAAAGCGGCGCAGTGTCTCGAGAGTGACAGCGTGGATCACAAGCGTGCCGCAGACGCATTCATCAAAGATCCAAACCGCGCAAAAGATTTTGCCGAATTTCTTCTCAAAAATCCTCTCAAAAAAGAGGCCCAGGCTCTCAGGGATCTTCCCGGCGCCTCAGCCCTCGATGTGCAGCAGGACATTCTTGGTCGTGAGCTTGCCACCTTCAAGGCAAAAAAAGTCAGCGATGTGCTCCAAGAAAAAATAGATACCCCAGAGAGCGCGGAAAAAGTGAAAGGACTCATGAAGGAATTTGAAGAGACCAGCAAGAGTCACTCAGAGCACTGGAATCAGCTCACCGCCATGTTTCAGCAAATTTCAAAAGGAGATAAAAACACGGAACTCGCCCTCGAAAGCGCGATTGGTGATACCTTCCCCGAGCCGATTCATCAGGACGAAAAAGATATTTCTCTCTCGGATATTGAGAAATCTTTCAAAAAAACAAAACTCGCGACACGTGTCGATCTCGCAAAAATTATTCCACCAGAAGTTCTCAGAAATCTCCATCAGAAAGTCGTCACGCTCCAGAAACTCTCGAGAAAAGCCGCAGAGGTGAAGGATCAGATCGATGAAGAAATGATATGGAGACAAAAAGAGGTCCTCAAAAAACAGGCGATAAAGCGCGAACAAGAAGAAGTGCGCAGAGATTCGGGTATCAATCTCGATGCCGGAACACTCATTCGATATCGCAAAGAGACGACGACCCCAGGATCTCCGGTAAAAAAATACGAGTGGGACACCGCCGAAATTCAGGATATCACGATGGAGCCAATCGCCGAGGCCGCTCTCAACGAACAGGCACCAGTTGTCAAAGAGCAGATGATGGTGCACATCGAGGGAGTCGGACAATTTTCCACGAATGAGCTCCGAAAATGGGTAACAGACACCCAGGCATCTCAGGAAATAAAATCTCAAGAAGCGCTGAATAAAGAGATCGAGTACCAGGTGCTCGGACTTCCGTTACGTTCAGGGAGCATTCTCTCGCAGCCTGTCAAAAAAATCGATGGTACCGATGGAGCAGAGTTGCGAAAAGTAGAAAAAATCACCGACGATGGACACGTGGAGTTTGATAAGCCGGTCAGGACGGCGCAAGTGGGCGACACCGTCGAGGGCGTTCCGGTCACCGTACCGCAGGAAAAAAAACGTCTGAGTTTTGGTGAGGCCGCCCAGTGGATTCGTCGCGCTCACGTGACCCCACACCTGAAAACCCTGCAGGAAGCCGAAATTTCATATAATAATTGGAAAAAGGTAAAAGCCACGGCAGCGGGAAAAAATGAAATATTCTCAAACGCCCTATTTCAAAAAGGAGCTTTTCTCACCTACGGCCCCTACG
>CAYHPV010000140.1:0-2871 GCA_964358735.1 uncultured Candidatus Peribacteria bacterium
CCGATTTCTTCATAGGCTTCATTGGTGAGGATTGGGTCCTGGTACTCGTCGTAGACTTGTTCTTCTGCATGAACCGGCTGCGTGATAGCAGCAAGCAGCAGAACGGTTGCGATCAGTGCGACGCGAATTTTTTGAAATTGTCCGGTGCTTGTTATATTCATGTGGGATGTTTGAGTGGTATGATTATATCATACGACTACCCATGAAATAAGTTTCTCTATTCTTCAAATGTTTTCTCATTTTCTTGACGATTTTGTTGGAGTGCCAAATGTTTTTGCCCTTGCACGTAGCGACTTGCAGCGACAGGGGAGAGATGTGGTCGATCTGGCGAGTGGAAATGTGCAGGATATTGGCATTATGTTTCCTGGGGATATTTTGCGGCGGTCTCATGAATTAGCTCTTTTGCATGCTGAAAAATATGCGCCTCATTCGAAGGGGCAGCGTGTTTTGCGGGAAGCTATTGCAAGGTATTACGGTGAAGGTCATGCAACTCCTTCTTCGATGCTTGATCCTGAGCACATTATTGTGACTCCCGGGACGAGTCAGTCGTACTGGTATCTTTTTTTATTGCTGGCAAATCCGGGCGAGGAGATTCTTGTGCCGCGTCCGGTCTATCCGCTTTTTGAGTATATTGCGAAGCTCTGTCACGTGACGCTTGTCTATTATGATTT
This sequence comes from uncultured Candidatus Peribacteria bacterium, assembly GCA_964358735.1. GTDB lineage: Bacteria > Patescibacteriota > Gracilibacteria > UBA1369 > UBA12463 > CALREA01. Next base: position 672 of record CAYHPV010000140.1, read on the forward strand.
GAAAATTGCTCAGGACTCTGAGCTTGCAACTGGGGGCCGGTGGGTGGTTGATATTGATTCTCTCCGTCGCGCTATCACCTCGCATACGAAAGCGATCGTGCTGATTTCTCCGCATAACCCCACCGGCCACGTGCTTTCACGAAGCGAAACTACCTCGATTGCTCATCTCGCCTGCGAGTACGAACTTCCTCTTATTATTGATGAGGTTTTTTATGAGTTTGTCTATGATGATTCGATCGCCACCATAAAAGGTATTCTTCCCCAGCGTGAGGCATTTCGTGACTGCCCTCTCGTCTTCACTCTCAACGGATTTTCCAAGATGTTTGCGCTTCCCGGCCTTAAAATTGGTTGGATGGTTGCCTCCGGACATCCCGCCTTTCTCACTCCGGCCCTCTCTGCTCTCGAGACCATCGCCGACACGTTTCTTTCCACCAATGAAGTCGCGCAGTTTGTGGCCGCTGATATTTTCCAGAGTGGTCGTGACTTTTTGCAGAACTACAAGCAGCAACTTCGTACTCGCTGGCAGGCCTCAAAATCCGCCTACACCATTGCCCCTTCCGGAGGATTTTATGGCGTGAAATTTTTTGACGCGTCCGATAGCCATGTCGATGAAGACACCTATGTCCTTGACCTTCTCAATACCCACGGCATTCTCGTTCATCCCGGATATTTTTATGGACTTGATCGTCCCGGTATTGTTTTTTCTTTTTTAAGAGATACTCCGAAAATTCTTCGATAGTTTTCTACAGCTTTCCCCTCCCGGGACTCTCTGCTGACTCCGTATTGCCGCTCTTCAGAGAACATAGTATACTGTGATCGAGTTTCCTCACTCATACTTTTTATGCCTTCAAAAAAGGCTTCTGTGCCTTCTCGAAAAAGGCCTGTTGCCAAGAAAATTTCTCAGGCTCCCCGAAAACCCTCTCGGCCTTCCCGAAAAAAATCTTCCCGTGTCTCTCTTTGGTCTCAGTGTTCCGCGTGGCTTGATAGCATTTCGCCAACTTCGATCCTTGTTATTGGTATCTGCGTTGTGGCGTTTTCCATTGTCACCACATTTTTTGTTGATTTGAGTGAGTGGTATTGGTCGCTTCCACGTCCCGAAGTTATGGCGACGGGTTGGCTTTTCCAGTTTGGACTTACCGGTGTTTTTGCTTTACTGACGGTCTCTCTTGTCATTCTCTGGAATGCGCGTAAACCCGGAACAACTTTTCTTATTTGGCTCTTTGTCCTGATGGGCATGCTCCATCTCATGTGGAATATGTTTTTCTTCGGACTTCACATGGTTGCCGTTTCTTTTGTTATTGGTCTTGCTCTTCTTCTCCTCGTTCTTGGCGTCATGGCCCTCGTTCTTCGAAGGTCTCAGGTGGCCGCCTTTCTCTTGGTTCCTTATTTTTCCTGGGTGCTTTTCCTGCTCTTTTTTACGACGTGGATTTTGGTATACTCGCTCTAGGTACATATAATTTTTCTGCGAAAAAACTATGGCTAAAAAAATACAACCGTTCGACGACAGCAGTGAAAAAATTCTCAAACTCCACCATGTGCCGGCCTATTTTCTCATGGCCTGCCTCCTCTTTGCCTTCTACCTTTTCTTCACTCTCATGCAGCCGTTTTTCACGGTGCTTATTTTTGCGGCGGTGATTTCGGCGGTTTTTTATCCTGTGTACAGGCGACTCCAGCGACTTGTTAAAAGTTCTTCTTTTGCCGCATTTCTCTCCTGCGTCCTTGTTACTCTCGTGATTATCATTCCTTTTCTTGTTCTTTTTTTCATGCTCGCGACCCAGGCGTTTGATGCGTATATCGCGATTCAGGCAAAAATTAATTCTGGTTTTCTTGATCCACTTCTCAAGTGGAGTTCCGGCGGCCTTGTTTTCGATACCTATCAGCGCTACCTTCCCGATCTCAATATTCAGGATCTTGATCTCACCGGTCAGATTACCTCGGTTGCTCAGAAGGTCAGTACGTTCCTTATCTCCCAGACGCAAAACTTTCTCTCGAGTATCGCCGCTTTTTTCATGGGTTTCTTGATTCTCGGCGTGACGCTTTTCTATTTTTTCAAGGACGGAGAAGTTATTGCTGATCGAGTGATGGCCCTCAGTCCCTTGCCAAATAAATATGAAAAGCGACTTCTTGGACATCTTCGCACTATGACTCGCGCCACCATCTATGGGACGTTTTTTACCGCTATGGCGCAGGGCTTTGTGGG
>CAYHPV010000141.1:0-2865 GCA_964358735.1 uncultured Candidatus Peribacteria bacterium
AGAAAACCATTACCTGCCGAGGTAAAAATCAACAGCATTAAATTATCTATACCGCGCGCGCAGAAACTTGAGATCAGATTATCCAGTAAATATGTCAATAACGGATCGCGAAAAAAAGTTGTCGCCAACCAGACTCAAGAGAACTACCTTCCCATCCCCATCTCCCCCAAAACCCGAAATGCGACAGAGGCGGGGTATCCCCGACTACACAAAAAGCGAAAAAGTTTTTCGTATATTTTTTTATCATCACTCGCAATCACGGTACGGGACAAAGATCTGCCAGATAAATTCCTCCCAGATAAAATTCCAATTTTTTTCTCAGCAAGAGCGCGCGCTCCGAGGTACTCCACATCACCCACCGCATCATCAGAGGGAGGACCCCCATCCCCTGCTTCACCATTACTTCGCTCCTCCCGCATCCGTTCCAGCACGCTCGAAATAATTTCCTTATCAACACCTTTTTTGATCAGTTGCATTTTTATCCAGAGAAATCCATGCGGCCGATATTCCAATGTATCACGCACAAAGAGCTCCACGAAGTCAGCATCATTCACGTAGCCCAGCTCTCGAAAACGCAAAATAATTTTTTCAATCACGCCCTCTCGCACCTCTTCCGAAATATTCGCGCGAAACATATCGTACCACTTCGAAGAAATTTTTTTCTCAAGACGGGTGCGAAGTTGATGTTCGGTGAGTCGTCGTCGAGCGACCATTCGTAACGCAGCATTTCTCAGTCGCACAGAAAATTTTTCCAAGCTATTGTCAGAATTGTTTGATATTTCAAAACTCATATCGCGCGGGAGATATGTTTTAAAAAAAGCCCGGGGACCCTCACTCACTATCCCCGGACCTTTACGGCTACATTATTAACGAATATCGAGGTCGAATGCAAGAGAATTTCATCTTGATTAGTCGGAGCTTCATATTAAAGCTAAAAAAGATAATTTGGCAAATTACAGGAAATATGGTGCTGTAGAAGTAAGCTTCAAGGATTGCAAGAAATAAAAAGAGACGTATAGCTACATTTTATTCCTCACCCATCTCCTCGCTCTGTGCATCACTCATGACGGGTATTCGACCGGCCTCCCGATCATCGGCCTGCATTTTTTTTGTGAGCGTTTCAAGCTGTTGAGCCAGGTCGGCAATCAGTTGAGGATGTTGCTGGAGGAAGGCCTTGGCATTCTCACGCCCCTGTCCAAGCTTTTCTTGTTTGTAGGAGTAGAAGGCGCCAGACTTGTGCACCAGTTCGTATCTCGTGGCGAGATCGAGGACATCACCGGCGTAGGAAATACCATTCGCGTAGAGAATATCAAACTCAGCGATCTTGAAAGGAGGGGCAACTTTATTCTTCACCACCTTCACGCGTGAACGGATACCGATGAATTTTTTATCATCGCCCGTTCCCTCTTCCAGTTTGCCAGCCGCTCGAATCTCAAGACGCACCGAGGCATAAAACTTCAAAGCATTACCGCCCGTCGTCGTTTCAGGATTTCCAAACATGACGCCAATTTTCATACGGAGCTGATTGAGGAAGATGATCGTCGTTCGACTTTTGCCAACAAGCGCCGTCAGTTTTCGCATCGCCTGACTCATGAGTCGTGCCTGTGAACCCATCTGCGCGTCACCCATCTCACCCTCAATCTCGGCCCGTGGCGTCAGCGCGGCCACAGAGTCCACCACAATAATATCCACCGCATTGGACGAGACGAGCGTCTGCACAATCTCAAGCGCTTGTTCACCGCTATCCGGCTGCGAGATAAGAAGATTATCCACATCCACACCAATACGCCGTGCGTACTCAGGGTCGAGCGCGTGCTCCGCGTCGATGAATGCGGCTTGTCCGCCACGTTTCTGCATCTCGGAGAGAATATGAAGCGCCAGTGTCGTTTTCCCCGCGCTCTCCGGGCCGAAAATCTCGACAATTCTTCCCTTCGGAATACCACCGCCAAGAGCAATATCAAGAGAGAGTGATCCCGTCGGTATCGTCTCTACCGCGATTTTCTGCGACTCACCCATGCGCATGATGGAGCCTTTGCCGAAATTTTTCTCGATCTGGGAAATCGCGAGCTCGAGCACTCGCTGCTTTTCCGGATCTGCTTTTTTTGCCTCAAAATGGGACCGTGCCACAGGCACAGATCGTGAAAGAGGCGCTGCGGCCGCCGTAGCGACCCCAGTCGTTGCAACCGAAGTTGCGCTTGAAGCATAACCATTGTGGGCCGTCTTCGTCGTGGTTTTATCTGCCATAAAATAGTGGGATAAAGAAATAAGTATCAATTGATCACATCATAGGTGAGTACCTGCTCACCGTCAAGAAACAATCAATTGACACTCCAACGATATACTATGATGATTACCATTTTCTAACCGGCTCTTAACATTATTCTTCTATTTTTCTAACAAATTTATGAACTGGCTTCCGGAGAAGCGGGAGGTACTGGAGCCACAGGCGGTGTCGCAGGCCCCGAAGGAGAAACCGGCACACCACTCACCACTGCCGGCGGCAACTCATCAAAATGAAAATACGACCGAATACTTTTCTCCGTTCCAAAGGCCACATTTTTTGTCCGACAAATATCGCAGCTATAGACAAATCTCCGGCCCACCTGCCGCGCCGTCACGATTCGCTCGCAATCTTTGCAGTAAAACACCACTCCCGTCACCACTTCTCTTTTTGCAAACATAGAATACTATAATAAGGTATGTTGAGTTGCGACCGTATCATCAGATGCAGCCTCACGATGAATCTCACGCCCGCGCACCTCCCGTTCACTGACCTCCCCGTGCTCCCTCGCCTCGGGCATCTTCACGAGAGGTTCATAGTTCGAATCAATATCCAGATGATGAAATATAGACTGCCTTTTTTTA
>CAYHPV010000142.1:0-2845 GCA_964358735.1 uncultured Candidatus Peribacteria bacterium
GTGACGTCTGTTCCAGTATCAGGCAGTCCCACATCAATCATCTCCGGCTCAGAAGGAGCGGTATCATAAGCATCAACCATGTCAGGAGGCTGTAGGTTGCGTGGTGGTGATGGAGGGGTAAAAATCGTTGCACCAATGGTACCAGCAACCGCCGTGGCCACACTGAGAAGATATTTTCGTAAGCCAAATGATGGTCTCGTAACGGGCTCTGGATGACCACGCATGATCACGGCATTGAGTGCCAAAAGTTTTTGATAAAATGGTGAAATTCCATTGAGCAAGAGCGGCTGGAAATATCGCTTAGATTCAAGGAGAAAATGCCGTCGGAAATAACTAATTTCTTCTGGATGAAAACTCAGGGTAAAAAGTCCATCAACACCGGATTCCACAAGAGACAAAAGATCTTTATACGATGCAATATTTTCCTGTGAAGTAAAAAGACGACTTCCTGTCTGTGATAATTTTTCAATATCAGACAAGAGGTCATCCATCGCCCTTCGTGGACCATGGAGAAGATAGCGATCACGCGCCAATGCATCATTCCATGATTGATCGTCAAAATTTTCGCTCATAGAAATTACGATTTACGTTTTACCACGAGGATCGTCATATCATCCATCTGCTTGTACGAGCCGGCGAACTGTTTAATTTCGGAGAGAATGGCATTTCTTATGGCAAGGGCAGATGGCAAATTCGCGTAGTCATTCACGGCTTTTTTGAGGCGCTCCATGCCGAAGCACTCTTTTTCATCTTTCCAGCACTCGGGGAGGCCATCGCTGTAGATCACGAGACAATCACCGACATCGAAGGCGACCGGCAACTCTTTGATAATCTTCGAGTTATCGGGAACCATGCCAAGGGCGACACCTCCGCCTCGAACTTCATCCACACCCTTCGTCTGCGCACGATACAGGATAAGTGGTTCATGGCCGGCATTCACGTACGTCAGTTTTTTGGCGGCGTCATCCCACTGGAGCATGGCGAGCGACATAAACATATTGTTGGCGCTCTTCGCCTTCACCACGCTATTCGCCTCGATCATCGTCTGGAGGATAGGCATTTTGTGGCTCAAGTAATAGAGAACCGCATTCGCCACTGAAACCATGATACCGGCAGGCACACCGTGACCCGTGACATCTCCAAGATAAAAAACCAGTTTTGTCGGCTCGACCTCGAGGAAGTCATACGAGTCACCGCCCACCTCTTCCGCGGGAATAATACCCGCAGAAATATCGAGGCTTTTCAAAGACGGCATTTTTTTCGGAAGAATGCCCGTCTGGATGCGCGCAGCAAGCTCCAGCTCTTTGGCCACTCGCTCTTGATACACGAGATTTTTGGTATTCTTATCGATCTCCGCCGCCATCGAGTTGAAGGCGGTACCGAGCACTTCGAGTTCATCACCAGTGTGAATATCGGTCCGATAGGTGAAGTCCCCCTTCGCAATAATCGCCGTCCCCGTGACCAGTGCACCAATCGATGAGGTAATGCGTGAAGCGAAAAAAACAGCAAACGCAATACCCACCAGCACACCAAGCAAGGCAAGCGCGATCATGCGGTTGCGGATATCCTCGATACGCGAAACGAGAGAATCATAACCCACGGTAAGAACAAGCGAATATTCATTATCTCTCGCGGAAACCACGCGCTGAATTTTTTCCGCGATACTAAAATCTGCGATAGGAGCTCCGGATTTTTCCGTAAAGACAAACTCCCCTTTTGGACTTTTCGCCACAAAAACCGCACGATCATCACTGGTCAAGATCGAAACGCCTTTTGACTGAATTTGACTCAACAGCAAGGCATCTTTCGTCACACGCGACTCACCGGCGTAGGGCTTGTCTCGATCGAGCTGAAAATCATAGGCAAGCTCACCGGCATAGGTATAGAGCTGCACATTCGAAACCGTCTCGAGCGTACTCATGGCAGACTCCACATGTGCCGCAAACGGCGCATAATTTTTCTGGAGCCAGTACTGCTTATAGCCATCGAAGAGCGGCGCAGATTGAAGATCGGTAAAGGCACTCAAGGAGTAAAATGAGTCCTGCACCAAGCCTTCCTCTTTCTCACGAATAAAAAACAGGGCGGCCGTCCCGAGAATCAGGATGATCAGGAGCGTAATACCAACGATGAGTTTTTGTCGAAGTGAGAACATATTAATGAATGTCTTGGGCTAAAATATAACCGTCAGCACGTGGAATAAATTGCAACCCAAAGCGCGATGCGTAAAGTGCAGCCGGTTCAAAAAGCGGAACTCCATAGGCGTAATTTTTCAGAAGTTTTTCCATAATATTGCGGTAGAGAGCGAGACGTTTCGTATCATCAAACTCTTCGGCAGCCTCTTCAATCAGGCGATCAATCTCCGGATCAGAAAATTTTCCAACATTCGAAAATCCATATCCTTTGGCGGAATCGGGCGTATGAACAGCCTGTTCATAAAAATCAGAAACGGAGCCGAGCTCGGACTTCCAACCAAAAAAGGCCACATCATAGGCGCCCTTCGCAAACTCTTTCTGAAAATCACTCCAGGCGACATAGGAAACCGTCGGATCAAATCCGACACTTCGAAGTTGTGTTTTGACATAATCACCCGCCGTCTCGAGACCCTTGGTAAAGAGAAGTTTTACCGGAACAAGGTCAAACCCAGAAATCTCACGGACAATATCTTGAGCGCGCTTTGCATCATGGGTGACAGGCGCGATACCAAGATGATAGCCAAAGACACCACTACTCACGTACTGATGTGAAAGCGTCGCATACCCAAGAGCAAAATCGACGAATTTGTTTGTATCAAGTGCGAGCGCGACCGCCTCGCGAATTCGGACATTCGTAAAGACGGAAGAGGCCG
>CAYHPV010000143.1:0-2835 GCA_964358735.1 uncultured Candidatus Peribacteria bacterium
CTCGTCTCGTTGATCGCCTATCGAAAAGATCCACTCGAGCTCCTGAAGAGTCCCTACTTTTACCTCGATGTCGCGGGAATTGGAGCGGGTCTTTCGCTCATGCAAAATAAAAATATTTTGAGCTTTCTGACACGCATGACGGAGGGTCAGCAAAACCAGCAGGAGCATATGCAACGACTGGCCAACCTCATGGCCATCGCCGGACGATATCCGGCCATTTCCAAAGAGCATCTCGAAAAACCCGGCGTGATTGATGCCATCGTAGCGCTTCGAACAGATCATCGAAACAAGGGGATAAAAGAGTCACCGACGTTCGAGGAGATCGTGGCGCATAACGTGAACGACGACAGTAAAAAAGAGCTCGCGAAGATGCAGCCCGCCGAAAAAGAGCAGCTCATGAAAATCGTCGACCAGATATTTTTCGCACCGGCCGTCACGGACACCGCGAGCTATGTCACGCTCATGCAGACATATCGCACAAGCCAATCTATTTCGTAAATATTCTTAGAAATGACTACCGATCCAAACAAACAGGCATTCGTAACGGCACTCAGGCAAGAACTTGAGAAGGATACGATGGAAAAAAGCGCGAAACCAACCATTGAAACCATGACGGAAGTCATGAAGCGACCAGAGATGCAGAAATACTTTGGAGGGTCGCAGCAGGCATTCGCAGATGCAAAGGAAGCCATCGAACACCTAAGAGAACTTGGAGTCCTCAATGAACTCATGAATATCAATCAAAGCATCATGCAGCAAAAACAATTACTCACCGCAACCGCACTCGGAGCAGAGCAAAACCTGGCATCCCGCGGAAACGGCGAGCAACTCGTCAAACGCGCGATGGCATTTCAGAATATTGAAAAACTCCAGAACGAAGCGCCGCCAACAAGAGCGCTCAATCAGATAGCGGGAGCCACGAACGCCACGGCACAAAAAAAAGAAAAAGAAGAGCAGCAGGTAGAGGCCGATAATGAAGAAATGGAAAAAAAGAACTACATGGAAAAAATGAACCAACAGCAAAAAATGCAGGAAAATGCAGCTCGTCAGGAGCAGGAAGAATCACAACGCATAACCGGAAGACAGAAGAAAAAAGTCTCCCACTTCGCACGCAACGCCGCGCTGATCGCGGGGGGAAGCGCTCTTATGACGGCAGGTTCTGCCACTGGATTTACATTGTTATTCGGCACATCACTTTCATAATATGATCGCACTTTTCAAAAATCACACCCAAAAATCTTTCGCCGCGCTGCTGATAGCGCTGGTACTCGGATTGACCTTATTGACCATCGCACCGGTAGCCTATGCGGATGAGCCGGCTCCAGCAGCACCTCCAGCCGCAGGGGCCACACCAGCCACACCGCCAACTACTCCAGCAGATGGCACAACACCTCAGGCAACCGCCGCGGATGCAGGAGCAGCAGCCCTCGGTGATGTTCCAATTGACATAGGTAGCAGCGATATTCTCCTGCAGCTCTCAAAAATTCTGGCGGTCGTTCTTCAAATGATAAGTAAACTCATTTGGCCAATGCTCATGTTTGCCGGTGGACTTTTAAAAAGTGACTTTCTTTACACGGGAGCCATCGACCTCAAGCTCACCGAAATGTGGATCCAGGTCCGCAACCTCGTGAATATTATTTATGTGATTTTACTGCTGGCCGTAGCTCTTTACAACGTACTCGGTCTCGGTGAAACCGTGGATTTTATGCAAATAAAAACCGCGCTGCCAAAAATTATTCTCGGGCTTTTGCTGGTAAATTTTTCCTACGCCGGTGTGAAAGTCGTGCTCGATGTCATCAATGTGGGAACCACCTTTGCTTTTTCGATAGGACGATCAGATCCCGAGCTCACGATTCGAACCAAACAGATGTTTAGTGATAAATCAGGAGCCATCTGTAATAGCATAATGAGTCAGGATGCGGGGAAAATAGGCGAGGATCTTCAGAAGGGCATAGCCAAAGAGGAGTTGGAGAAAAAGCAAAAAGCCTGTGAAGACAATAATCAGGGCCCTAAAAATCAAAAAGCTCGCAATGCATGTCTCAATGACCTCAAACCAAAAGATACGAAAGCAGGAGCAGCACCCGACAAAACACTCTGCATCGCCGATGAAAATGGGAAGCAAAAATTGAATCCAGCAATAAAGGATCTCCTCTCGACCTGGAACATCGACGGCGCGCTCACCATCATGGCCGTGAAGTTTATGAATATGCAGGACCTCTCGAAGGTCGCCGAACAAATTAAAAAAACAGGAACCCTCAGTGGTCTCGCGATCAATATGCTCTTTTCGCTCGTGATGTACATGGTCTATGGCGTCTGCTTTATTTCACTCGTGATTGTGCTCTTCGCCCGCGCCGCCGTCCTCTGGATGGTGATCGTCTTCTCACCCCTGATCGTCGTCAACATCACCTTCCCAAATCTTGTCTCGCAGCTCGGCGGCGGCGCGGGCGACATCGCCGGCAAAATTACCAAAACTCTGATCGCCCCAATCATCGTCGGCTTTGTGCTCTCGATCGGTTACATTCTCCTCTCAACCATGCAGAATATCAGCTACGGTGGCGTGAGCGGCTACATCGTGGACGCGCCCGTCTCCAATCTCGACACCTTCCAAGATCTTCTGATCGCTATGGGCTCCGTCGTCTTCGTCTGGATGGGCGTGGAGGCCGCCATCTCAGACGCCATCGGTGGCTCGATCGCCGGCACCATCATGACCGGTGCAAAATCCGCCGGAGGATGGCTCGCCAAAGCACCATTCATGTACACCCCACTTTTCCAGATCAAATCACCACACAGCACCCACGGCGAAAACGTCGACCTCGGCACATTGCTCAAGGCCGT
>CAYHPV010000144.1:0-2825 GCA_964358735.1 uncultured Candidatus Peribacteria bacterium
CTTTCCCCGTGATCGCTTCTCCATCACTTTTCCTTTTCCGATGAGTCGTGTTTTCTTTTGAATGCGGACCATATTTACGTCAGCTACTTTTTCTCCAAATGCCTGCTCAAATGCCTGCTTCACCGATACTTTATTGGCTTCGTTGCTGACGAGGAAGGTGTACACACCTTTTTCCATCTTGGCGGAAGATTTTTCTGAGACGAGTGGTTTCTTGAGAATTGAGAGATTTTTCATAATTAGTTATTGGCAAATACTTTTTCCATCTGAGCAATCGCATCCTTCATGAAGAGCACTTCGCTGTACTTCATGAGATCTTTGATGTTCATGTAGTTCACGAGAATGGTTTTCACATTGGCGACGTTTCGCGCGGATTTTTCGATGCCTTCGTTTTTTTCAGCGAGCACGACGAGTATGTCTTGCTTGATCGGAAGTTTTTTCATGAGTGCGGCAAAACTTTTGGCACTTGGTTTTGCGGTTTTCCAGCTATCGAGGACCATGATCTCGTTTCCCTGCGCCTTTCGAGAAAGGGCTGAGAAGAGGGCAAGACGACGCATTTTCTTTGGCATGAGTTTTTCGAAGTTGGCGTTGTTTCGTGGACCGAAGGCGACACCACCACCGATGTAGTGTGGATTTCTAATCGAACCCTGGCGGGCCTGGCCGGTGCCTTTTTGAGGATACGGTTTTCGTCCACCACCGCGTACTTCAGCTTTGGTTTTTGTGTGGGCGATCGCGACGCGGCCGTTAGAGAGCTGTCTCAGGTAGGCCTCGTGGATGAGTCCGCTCTTATATTTGACCTCAAAGAACTCTTTTGGAGCCTCGACGGTGCCTGTCTTCTCGCCGGTTTGATTGTAAAGATCGAGTTTCATACGTAAATTTATGCTTTTTTGGTAATAACAATAATGCTTCCTATTGCCCCCGGTACGGCACCTTTGATGCCGATAAGATTGGATTCTGCGTTAAGGTAGGCGACTTTTACGGCCGTGAGCGTTCTCGTGTCTGAACCCATGTGGCCTGGAAGTTTGCGACCTTTTGCGATTTTTCCTGGCTTTGCACGGCAACCAACTGAACCTGGTTCACGGTGAAAGTGAGAACCGTGTGACCTGGGACCACCACGGAAGTGGTATCGTCGAACGACACCCTGAAAACCTTTTCCTTTGGAGGTGCCCGTAATGGATACTCTTTCGACATCTTTCATGGACTCGAGGGTGAGCTGGTCACCTTTTTTGAAGTTTGCCGCCTCTTCGGTTGGAATTTTGAACTCTTTCATGTGGCGGAATGGACGTGTTTTCTTTGTTTTTACTGAGGCGTCGAGGCCAATAACCAAAGCTGAATAACCATCTTTTTCAACGGTTTTTACCTGAGTGATCGTGTTTGGGGTGCACTCAATAACGGTGATGGGAATCATTTTTCCATCTGCCTCCTGGAGACGCGTCATGCCGATTTTTTTTCCGAGAATGCCAGTCATACTTTTATATCGTGAAATTAGGGGTGCAAACGTTGTGAGGAGGTTGCTGCGCCGTACAATGCTTTCGGAAGAAAGAAGATCGTAGGGGGCTTCAAGTACCTGTGGTCAGCGGCAGTGTGCCGCTTAATATGCAAGGCTTGAGTTGAACACTCAAACTGGACTTTGCTGGGGTAGTTTAGGGATCTGTCGGTGCGTTGTCAAATCGAAATGTAGCCTTTTTATTTTATTTTCCTTCCTCCTCATCCTTCCTCCTTTTCTGATACAGCGTCACGAGTACCCACGCTACGAGTACCACGCCGACTCCAATAAATATTTTCGTAAAGAGTGGCTTCACGGTTTTTTGGCGGAAGAAGCTTGCGATGGCGCCGGAGTCTTTTGATTTGATGCGGAAATTTTCGCTGTTGTAGCCTGTTTTATCGGTGACCCGGAATTTGAATGATGCCGCTGGGCTGACGATATTTTCATCTTCTTTGACCGCGTAGGCGATGATTTCGTGATCGCCGATATCGAGTTCTTTTGGAGGGCGGACTTCTACGATGCCACTTGGGGTATCAGAAATCAGCACGGCGGTTCCGATCGCACTGCGATACTTCACCGTAACTTTTGTACCGGTGGCACTGCGAATTTCGGTGGTTGGGACGGAGTTTGATTCGGCTACAAGTTCTGAAGACTCTTTTTTTACCTCATCTGAAAGTTCTACTCCATTGAATGAAAGAATCTCCGGTGCCCCAAATTTGAGGGTGCTGTCGATGATAATCGTTACCGGTTTTGAGCTCGTTTTTCCTGCTGCCTGAATCGCGAAAGTGCCATCGGGAAGTGGTTTGAGTTGAAAGGCATAGAGATTATTACTGGATGCCACGGTTCTTCCAATTTCTTTTTTCAATCCGAGATCGTTTTTTGCGTAGAATACAATGGTTTCATTTGCCGGTGCACCCCCGGAAACGAGAGGGGATTGTCCCATCTTCATCCCTGATTTGAGATTCGTGATCGTGACCGGAATTTCTTTTTGTGGATTGTTGAACTTTTTTGGATCGGTTCCACCCGCGATCTCATCACTATCAGAAATTCCATCGCCGTCGGTGTCGCTTTTTTCCGGATTGGTTCCATTATTACGTTCCTCGAGATCTGATGTTCCATCACCATCTTTATCACCTGAGCCAGAGACTTCCTCAGTTTCTTCTCGATGACTGAGGGGATCTAGTGGGTCTGTTTTATCCTCTATTTCCTGTGCGTCCGTGTACGTATCGCTATCCGTGTCGCGAAGGAAAGGTGATGTTTTGTGTTTGCGAATTTCTTCGCCATCACTGAGCCCTTCGCCATCGGTATCGGCGACGAGCGGATCGGTTTTGTATTTTTTTAT
>CAYHPV010000145.1:0-2808 GCA_964358735.1 uncultured Candidatus Peribacteria bacterium
GAGTCGGCACTACCTGCACCATCCTGCAACCCCTCAAAATCCTCCGGCTCATCCCACAGCTGCTTATCCACAAAAACCGTCACGAGATCCCGCGCGTCAGCAATATTTTTTCCAAAAAATCCACTCCCATCATTCCCTCCACCCGCGCTACCACTTCCCTGAAAATTCCCACCAATCAAATTTCCCAAACTCCCAAAAAATCCACTCCCACCACTTTCAGCTTCACCCAAAGCATAAACACTCTTCGCCGCAATAGTTTCAACCTGTGCCACATTCACCGCTACGAGAGCAGCCACCAAAAGGCCAGCGAAGCTTTTCCTGAAGAGCGAGTGAGGCATGTGAGGACATTTGCGGGGGAGTTCGGAGACTCAAGTTACAAGTAACGATGCAGAAACAGAGAGCGCCCAAGTACCTTGGTTTGGGCGCTCGGGAAATCTTATGGCTTAGTCGGAACCGCCTGCGATGTAGAACATATCGCCAGCGCCAGCCACCTGGGCAGATATATTTGTACAATTTAAGTCACCAATCTTGGTCTTACTATTATCGACATTACCTCCTTTGGCTGATTCCATATCGGCTCCAAGGATATAGCAGCCTTTTGCTGCTGTTCTGTAGTATAAATATTTGTCTTTATTTGGGCCAATTGGAAGGGTCTTATTTGGAAAATAGGTATCTAATCCTTTAGGAGTTGTAAAATCTCCTTCTACATCAGGATACCCGTTCGTATCCGCATAATATGACTCAACAGCTATCTTAATACTATTCAAATCCGTCTTCCTCACCGTATCCCTGGCCTTTTTCGGAGCGTCAAGCACCTTCGGCACGAGACCGACGGAGAGAATACCGATAATAACGATCACAATCAGAAGCTCGATCAAGGTGAAACCTCGTCGAAACATGGAAGAAAATTTCATAAGAAAATAATAAGGGATTAACTACAACGCATTATAGAAAAAAACAAAGCAAAGCTCAAGCACTTAATACTTTTCCATGATATAAAAATACTTTTTGTCACCATTTTAAATATCATACTCCGCGATAATTATGGTGAATTCGCAAGTGGTAATATTTTGTTTTTCCGCTTGTTTCTGCTACTATTTCAGTACATTCAGACGTAGCGGCACGCAAAAGTTTTGAGAGAATAAAAGGCCCGCCAACAGAGATCACACAAGGGTGATCGTGGTGGTTTTTTTATTTTTCTAACTTTTTATGTTTATGGATATCTCACTCATGTCAGACACGGAGCTCCTCGCAGCCGCACTGCATTATGGCAAAGAGGCACTGCACTGGAGAAGAAAATTCCTCGGCACGCTTCCGGAAATTGCAAAAAGAAAACTCTATGAGAAGCATGGTTGCAGCTCGATCTTCGTCTTCGCCTTCAAGGTCGGTGGAGCGAGTGAAGATCAGGTGAGAAAAATACTCCACGTGGAAGAAATGTTGCGAGATAAGCCGGCACTGCATGAGTTACTCGTGAGTGGCAAAGTAAGTATCAGTAAAATAGCAAAAATACACACGGTAGCCACGAGTGAGAATCAGGAATTTTTGGCGAATCAGGTGCAACTGCTTTCAGCCCGTGCGGTAGAGACATTGGCGAGGGATATCAGAGAAATATCTTCAAAAGCGCCACCAGCTTGCGAGCTGCAACAAAACACCAACACGTCAAACCAACTCAGCTTCGGGCACGTGCCCGGCGAAGTCTCTCCTGGGAACGCTACAGATAATCTCCAGCTCTCCGAAGCAGTCCAAGCTCGCCTCCAGGAACTCAAACACAAGGGCATCGATATCAATACTCTGCTCACGGAACTACTTGATCAACGAGAAGAGCAAATCCAGCAAGAAAAAGATGAGATCGCCGCAACCTGTGAGCCAACAGCATCGAGATACATTCCACAGGCAACACGCGATATTCTAGAAAAAGAGCACGGCACCAAGTGCTCCATAAAAAACTGCAACAAAGCATCAGATATCATTCACCATATGCAGCGTCACGCGCTCTCGCAAACCCATGATCCGCATTACCTCGCACCCCTTTGCACCCAGCACCACGAAATCGCGCATGCCATCGATGTGAAAGTGCAGGAGAAAAAACGCGCATCGAGCGGCAAGACATAATTTTCATGGCACCTCGCGAGCAAGCAACATAAGCGAAGCGCTGTCATTATGTTAAGCGACTACCCAACACTTCAAAGAGCGCGCCTGCTGGCGCGCTCTCCTCGCAATAGCTTGCTCGCGGCTCTGTTACTTCACCGCAAGCTTATTCAGCGAATTCACAATAATCTTGGCGGCCTGGGCGCGGGTGAGATTGATGTTTGGACCAAAGAGCTGTTTGCCATAGCCCGACATAAATCCATACTTCTGCGCGCTCACAATATACTTGTAGAGGTCGTCTTTCGGATTAATATCCTTAAATGGATTCACGTCATTGGCGCCCACCGCAGCCACCACAATCGTGGCGGTCTTACCCTGGATATTGGCAATCGCATGGAACAAAATCTTCGTCGCCTCAGATCGCGTCACCGCCTGATCCGGCTTACACGTGCCATCCGTATAGCCCTTCACGATACCAAGCTCTTTCGCCGTCGCAAAGTACGACGCATACCATGCACGCTTCGTCACATCCTTACATGGATTGGCGGTCAGTACGGCCGTTTTCGAAGTGAGTTGAAACGCATTCACCACCATCTTCAGAAACTGCGCCCGAGTCAGCGTATCATTTGGACCAAAGAACGAAGGATTGTACCCACTCACCACACCCGCATTCACGAGAATCGTGATCTGTGGCAGCATCGGATTACTCTTGAGATCTTT
>CAYHPV010000146.1:0-2756 GCA_964358735.1 uncultured Candidatus Peribacteria bacterium
CCAGTATTCGTCATGGTTCGTGTCACCGTGGCCGCTCCCAGAATAGATTTCTCCGGGTTGAAGGTGACGGGAGTGGTGTCACCCGCGAGGGGGGATGCAGGTCGCGGTGGCGGCGTGGGCGGTTGGAATGATAAGGGAAGCAGTATCTTTGGTGAAGAAATTGAGTGAAAAAATAGATGCACTCAAAAGCATCGCGCCTATCAAGGCCGTGCTCAGCGCGCGCCTGAAAAGCATCGTGAAATGTGTGAGTGGGGTTGCAGGTTGCACAGTCCGAAGTATACGAGATTTGGGCTCTGGAAACAAGATTGTCACCGAGACGATCAGCCAGGATTAACAAATATGGCTTTTCATTGGTTTTTGTTGTATATTTTTTTCGCTTTCTCACTTCTAACCTTCACCTATCCATGTCAACAAAAGTTATTGCCAGCGCTCTTGCTGCCGTTGCGGTTCTCGCTCTTGGTATTTTTTTATTTTTTGGCACTCCTACGAATCAGATCAAGTCCGTGGTTAATCAGCAATTTACCGCTATTAGCGTCGCTGATTTCGAAAAGGCTCATACCTATCTTGCGAAGGATAAACGTGCCGCTATGGATAAGGATGATCTTCGTTACTATGTCGCGCAGCGTCCACTTCTCCAGTACAATGTTAAGCGAACCTTCTCGAGCATTGTGATTCAGGACGCTACGGCTACCGCCTATATGGATGTTGAGGCCGTCGATGGTCAGAAGGGTGCCATTAATGTTTTTCTTGTCAAAGAAGAGGGCAAGTGGATGATCTCGACCTACGACTTTACGCCGGATATCAAATAAGTGTTTTAGGAATTTCTTATGCAACTTGATGAACATCTCAAAACGCTCGGGACGAGTCAGGAGCTCCATGAGCTGATTATGGCCTGTGCCCAGGGCGTGTATGAAATTTCTTCCGTGGTACGCACGGGTGCGGCGCTTGGAAAAGCCGATACGATCAATGTCTTTGGTGAGCAGCAGCTCAAGCTTGATGTGATTTCCAATGATATTTTATTGAAGATTTTTCAGGAGCATGCGAGTGTCGATTATGTGGCGTCGGAGGAGATGGAGACGGAGAAACATCTCCATGTCTCCAATCTTGAAGAGGAGGGGCCTCAGAGTTCGGGTAAATTTTCTGTCTGTTTTGATCCTTTGGATGGTTCTTCTCTCGTTGACGTGAACTTTGCTGTCGGGACGATCATCGCTATCTATCCGAAGGGCTCTTTTATTGGAAAAAAACCTGGCGAGATGCACGCGGCGGTGATTGCGGTGTATGGGCCTCGCACGACGCTTTTTGTTGCGGTAAAAGGAAAGGGGACGCATCAATATCTTCTTACGGATGCCGGATTTCTTCTCCAGAAAGCTGGGTTACGCATTGCTGAAGAGGGGAGTTATTTTGCACCTGGGAATTTGCGGGCCTGTATAAAAAATCCTGCGTATCAAAAACTTGTAACTTACTGGATTGACCATCAGTATACCTTACGGTACTCGGGTGGTATGGTTCCTGACATAAATCACATTCTCCTCAAGGGAAAAGGAGTCTTCGCCTATCCCGGATACCCTGACGAACCGCATGGAAAACTTCGACTCTTGTATGAGTGTGGCACGATGGGGTTTGCGCTTGTGGAGGCGGGTGGACTGGCGAGTGATGGACATATTTCTCTCATGGAAAAACCAATTGAATCCCTTGATCAGCGTTCACCAATATTTACCGGTTCGAAGAAAGAAGTTGAAAAAGCGCTTTCCTTCCTTCTATAATAGTCGTACTTCTTTTTGACCACCCATGACTGAAATAGAAGTACAAGTTCTTGTTGACCGTACAAAAGAGGGCGATCGTGACGCCTTCGCTTCGTTGTATGAGCGATATGTGGATCAGATCTACCGATATGTCTATTTTCGTGTCGATGCGGCCGATGCTGAGGATCTCGTGGAAACGGTTTTCGTGAAAGCCTGGGAAAAAATAGGGAGTTATAAAAATAACGGTAGTACTTTTTCTTCTTGGCTCTTTCGCATTGCCCATAATCTCGTGGTCGATCACTATCGTCTGAATCACTCGGTCGAGGCGATTACTGAAGAGTACCAAGAGTATCGGAGTGAGTATCATCCGGGTATTGTGACGGAGCGGGTGCTCGAGTCGGATCTCTTGAAAAAAGGCTTGAAGCACCTCAAGGACGATTACCAGCAGTTTCTTATCTTGAAGTACATTAATGACTTCTCCAATAAGGATATCGCCAAACTGCTTGATAAAAGCGAGGGAAGTCTGCGGATTTTGCAGTATCGGGCTCTTCGAGCTTTGCGGACGATTTTGCAGGATATGGGGATGAAATAGGCAAATTCTGGTAACAAAACCTCAGATTTCTCGTTTATAGACACGTAAATAGGTATATCTTATGAACTTTCACTGGTTTCACCATAACGATCATAAACCGCCTGACCAGCAGCAGCTGGACAAGCTTGCAGAGCTGCTTCGTGCGCAGATGAGTGACCCACAGCCGGTTCTTTCTTCCGAGAAAAAGGCTCGTATTCGGGCGCATCTCTTTGAGAGGATTGGAGTGCAAGTCTCTCTGCAACAGGAACTCCCGCTTGAGGTTCCGAGTGAATCACCGGTGACCGTGGGCGGTTTTGACGAGACTGAGTCCTATCTCATTGATCGTCTTATTAGCTGGATTCGTACTTCATCGCATTCTATCAAAATGAGTCTCGTGCAGAAGGCGGTTATTCGAGAGAGGCTCTATGAACTTCCGGAGCGCG
>CAYHPV010000147.1:0-2754 GCA_964358735.1 uncultured Candidatus Peribacteria bacterium
CAAACGGTCAGCAAGAGACCGCCGAGAATTTTTGGTTCGAAGAGATGTTGTGCCTGATTTCGATACTCTCTTCGTTGTAATCCCTGCTCCACACTTTGTTCAAACTCCGCGGTGGTTTCCTGTTTTTCTGTGAGCTGTGCGAGGAGTGCCGGCTTGTCTTCTGCCGTGACTAGGCGTGCGCTTGCCGCTTTGTCTATGAGCTGCTCCGCCTGACCAATGCTGAGAAAGTTCGAGCCGACGAGCGAACTGATGACGGCCATGGCATCCGGTTTTTTGCTGGTGATGAGGTGCTCGGCGAATTGGAGTCGATCGGTACTGTCCATCGCGGTGAAGATCGCGGTGACGCCGGACATTTCGAGAAGCTTGAGTGAATCTTCGGGTGTGACTGGACCGGTGGATGATCTTTTTTGTATTTTTTCGTAGATGAAATCAAATGATGCCGGGCTTATTTCGTTGTCGGTGGATGCTTCTGTAATGATTTCTCCATACTTTTCATTCGCCTTCATCTCGCGATAGATTTCATTGCCACGTGCCGCAATTTTCCAGAGTTCAGTGAGTCCAAATCCGTCCGGACTTTTTTGTGCGGTGTCTCTCTGAAACTCCGCAAGAAAGGCACACATGACCCCCTTGTAATTTTCCACGTCTGCCTCGGCTTCTTTCAGCAGATCGACCCACTTCGTGCGATCTTCGTTATCGAGTTTGAGAATATCCCTTTTCAAATTTTCCCGTGCCTCGAAAATATATTTCTGAACGGCGGTCAGGGCCTTGCTTCTTTCGGATTCGTGTTTTCCGCTCGTGACCTCCGCATTAAATTTCAGATCATTGAAGTACTCGCCCATCTTGTTGAGTCTTGAATCAAAGACCTCTGCGCCTTGTTCTTCCCAAAACAGGCTCGCGGCATTACTCGGACGCTTGGCTTCTGCTTGAGCCCTTTCCGCTTCCTGTTTTTCCGCTTCCGTGGATGGTATTTCTCGATGTTCTTCTGGCATGGTGATTTTTTATGTTTGTGTGAATTTGCGAACTGGCAATTTTTCGAGTGAGTTTTATAATCTCAAGAGTCGCGTGCAGATATCCAGAAATCCTTCTTCTTTTCCTTCCCACTCCACGATATGTCGCGTGAGATACTTGCGAAGTCGGACGGGGTCGCTGCCGTTTAACTCGATGATGAAATCCGGTGATGTTTTTGCGTGGGTTCGGATGTGTAATTGCCCAATAAATGGCGGATGATAGAGCATCCAAAATGCACGAATGCCGCTATACGGAATCTTCTTTTTTCCTATCTTAATGCCATATTCTGAGATTTTTATCTCGAGCTCTTTGTGCTCTTCGGTGTGATCGACGAGATAGGCAATAGTCGCCACGATGATGGCCACGGCGAAGATCCAGTTTTGTGATGCGATCGCATAGTAGAGCAGCGCGGCGACGGCGAAACTCATGATGATAAACCACGCGGTGCCTTTTTGCGGCTTGTGTCGTGGTGGCGCGCTCCACTCGATGATCGCGTTGTCGAAGTGTGACGGTGTTTTTTCCGCCTCCGCCAGCATCGCTTTTTTCAGCCGGTAGTGAGTGATGATTTTTTTGAGCATGTTGCTGCTTTATTTTTGCTTCTGTCTATTGTACCAGTTTTTTGCTTTAGCGGCAATCTCCGAGTGGCAGTTTGCGTGATCTCTCTTTGACATATTTTATAAATATTTTAAAAAACTTACTTCTGAAGTTGTGCCCGGGCATAGCGAAGCATTCCCCGCTCCAAAAGTGCTACTATGCAACAATCCAAAGCTCATTGCAAGCTGTGTGACTGGAACTCTGCAACATTACATTGGTTGACTTACCCGATTTCTATTTTTTTGACGAGTAATTTCCCGGGGAAATTTTCAGGCCAGCTGACTTGACGATGTGGGTTATTTTGTATTAAGGTTGGGTCTTATTTTTAAAAATACAATGTATGACAAAGCCGAAGGATATTCTTCCAGGACTTGCCTTGTATCATGATCTCCCAGGTGATAATCATCATTCCCATATTGTTGAAGCGAGGGGAAAAGGTTCTCATGGCCAATATGCCGTTGAGGTTGCCACGGGTGATTTGTCGCTCTCCCGTAGAGTTGTAGGAGTAAAGAGAATGCATGGTCCGTCCGGACACTCAGACTATAATGATTTCGTTGTTCTTTGCCAGTGTGATGGCACTATGAGGTCGGTGGCTGCCTGTTTAGGAAGCTATAATGCTGCATCGCTTCAAAATTTTGGTGACAGTTCTGGAGTTTGTATTGATGATCATGATTATACAAAAACCTTCCTAAAAGTTCAGAAATCTTGTGCCATGCTTGGTGAGAAAAAACTGAATTCAATCCTTCATCCTGATTAAGGCTAGCTCATTTTCCGCAACATGAGAATTCGCTTATTCGCGGCGAAGCTCAGCTTTTTGTAGACTCGGATGGCGTGGGTGTTGCGGGATCCTCTGGAGGACAAGCCAAAACATAAATTTAAAATATGTCTGATTTTCCCCCCTACTTGCCGTGTCGATAGTCCACCCGATTCCCCTTGCTACACGGATTGCATCGCAGGATTTGCCAGAGACCTTTTGACACGCCGATGATCACACCCTCGCGTGCGAGCTGTTCTTTCATGTACTGTGAGCAGGTTGGCTGGAATTTACAAAATCCATACGGGAAAAATCCCTTCAGGAGGCCGTGATCGGGCGAGAGGGTTTTTTGATACAGCGAAATGAGGGCGATGAAAAAATGCTTCATCAATAAAACT
>CAYHPV010000148.1:0-2730 GCA_964358735.1 uncultured Candidatus Peribacteria bacterium
AATTGTCCTTGCCGGTATACGGAACTCCTTTCAAATAAAAATACGCGTCCCGATACCACTGCTCATTAAAAATATGGGGCTGTTTTTTAGTATCACAGTTACTTCCTCCATGGGTTCCAGTTCCGGGAAAGGGGTAGACGAAGTAGCGATCCTTAGCATCAATATCATTGCAAAAGGTCTTCATATCATTGCTCTTCGTAAAATCATTCGATGTATTTTTTGCATCCTTTTTAATACACACCTCCCCACCACCCTCGATATTATCACTCACTTTGAACGTCACGGTTCCACCAGCAAGCTTCACCTCGCCGACATTAGCTTTATAATCCTTATCAACAACGGCCATTAAGTCCGTAAATTCTTTTTCAGTATGATTCTCCTTATACAACCCCAGTTCCAGCCCCTCCTCCGCATTGCGCCGTGCCTGATCAGCCGCCCTACCGCCCTTCGCGATCTGAAAAGACCTTTGCATCGCCTCCATCACACTCGCCATCATAATCATAAAGGCCATCACCATCATCATGGCGATCACCAGTGAAATGCCGGGGCGGGATCTGCGATACTGATGAGGGTTACATGATTCGGAATTCATGAAAGTATCATAACAGTAGCGTTGGACTTCGGACAAGATAATCAACTTATTTGATGTCCGTGAAGTTTTTTATTCCATGCCAGCTTTGCACCGAGTTTTTTCTTGTCATATCCTCTGGATTAGCTCATCATGAGGCCATGAACGCGTTGCACGATCTTCCGCGAAAAATTTCCCAGTTGGGGATACCGGTTCGTTCTGAACAAATTCAGGCGGCGTGTGATTTTGTGTTGAAGATTTCTCCGACAACGATGGAGCGCGCCGAGCACGTCGTTGATTATCTTCTCAATCTTGGCCCAGATGAAGATGCGATCATCGCGGCCATTATTTTCGGCGCGCGTATTCCTATTGATGTCCACCAGAAAGCCATTCGTCAAACGTTCGGTCCGGGTGTTGAAAAAATGCTTCTCTCTCTTGATAAGCTTCGGTACCTTCATCCCGATTTTTCACGAAATGATACGGAGGTTTTACGACAGGTTATTCTTATGATTGCCCAGGATATTCGCGTTATGCTGGTGCGTCTTTCCGATCGTCTCCAGAGTATGCAGACGATTCGCGAACTTCCCATTGATGAGCAAAAACAGGTTGCTCAAGAATCACTGAAGATTTATGGACCGGTTGCCTCGCGTCTCGGTATGTACTCCATTAAATGGCAACTGGAAGATCTCGCCTTCGAGCTTCTCAATCCTACCCAGTACGCCAATATTTCTCAGCAGCTTGAGCGTTTTGGACAGGAGCGGCGTAGTGCTCTTGATATTTTCCAGCATGAGATGATGCAGTATATGCAGGGCCGTGGGATTACCTGTCGTATCTCAAATCGAACAAAGAGCATTTATAGTATTTATCGAAAGATGCGACGAAAAAGTACCGATCAGATTCGTGATCTCCACGATATTTTTGCCATTCGTCTTATTATTCCTGACTCTCCTGCAAATTCTGCAAATTCTGCAAATTCCACCGAGTTGCTCTACTCTATTCTCGGGCTGGTTCATCATGCGTACACGCCTATTCCCGGTCGCTTCAAGGATTATATTGCGGTCCCAAAACCCAATGGATATCAGAGTCTCCATACGGCTATTTTTACTCAGACGCCTGGTCTCAAAAATCAGCCGGTTGAAATTCAGATTCGTTCTGAGCAGATGCATCGTGAGGCGGAGTATGGTATTGCCGCGCACTGGCTCTATGAAGATACGCGCAGTGCCTCAACGCGTTTTGATCGAAACAGTATTCAAGATATGATCATGGATAAGGAGCAAAAAACGGGAGCAAAAAACGGGGAGATTTTTCTGAAGGAAAAATCTATTGATCAGCCGGAGAATAAGCGTCTCAAGCGACAGATCGAGTGGTTGCGTGGACTTATTCAGGCCCAGGATGGTGATGCGGGTGAGTTGAGCGATGGTGACGGAGCCCTGCCTTCTGTGACTCAGGAGGCGCTCCATGAACCTGCCCTTGATCAAGAAATTTCTGATGGATACAAAATTGATATTTTCCATGACCGCATTTTTGTCTTTACGCCTCATGGTGAGGTGAAGGATCTTCCTTCGGGCTCTACGCCGGTTGACTTCGCGTATAGCGTGCATACTGATTTGGGACACCGGTGCGCGATGGCCCGCGTGAATGGCGGCATCGTTCCCCTTAATGCTCATCTGAAAAATGGCGATGTCATTGAAATTGTTCTTAAGCCAAAACCAAATCCACGCTCTGAGTGGATGAGTTTCGTCCGTACGGCTTCTGCGCGCCAGAAAATCAAAGTCTGGTTCAAGAGTCAGAATCGGGAGCTCAGTTTGCGTGAGGGCAAGGAGCTCTTGAATAAACATCTTCGTCGTTTGAACAAGGCGTCTCTTGATGATCAGATGTCCATTTTGAAGCACTACAGTGATCGGACGCTCTCCGTGGGCGAACGTCAGAAAGTGATTGAGGGCGTAGGCAATGGATCGATTTCTATCCAGACTGTGATTAAAAAACTTTTTTCGCAGGAAGAACTTATGCAGCCCCTGACGCCCGTTCCACTCAAGGTAGTTTCCGATACGTTGCCCTTGGAAAAGCGCATTCTTCTCGGAGGTGAGGCGGGTTTGCCGGTTCGCATCGCACAGTGTTGTATTCCCAAAGAGGGAGAGAGAATCGTGGGCTACATTACTCGT
>CAYHPV010000149.1:0-2693 GCA_964358735.1 uncultured Candidatus Peribacteria bacterium
GGGAGGGGTGGGGGGAAATAATTACTGTAACGGTTTGTAGTGAAGAGTGGTAGTATTTTGTAGGCTTGCTGTGTGAGCAGCAGTTTTACATTATTACCTTCCTTTTTATGTTTAGAATATTTGGAGTTCGACGGATGGTGGCGGTTTTTGTGAGTTCGGCGGTGGTGATGGTGGCGACGGTGGTGCCGAGTATGGCACAGAGTACTGTCGCTTTCGAGGATGTCTCGACGGGTCATCCAAATGAGGAGGCGATTGTCTATTTGAAATCAAAGGGCGTGATTAAGGGATATGGTGATGGAAAATTTTTGCCGGATACGACGATCAATCGTGCGGAGTTTATGAAAATTATCGTGGGGAGTAGTGTGACGGGAGCTGCAGGAAAGAACTGTTTTAGCGACGTGAAAGAGGAGTGGTTTGCGCCATTTGTGTGTGAGGCGAAGAAGCGGGGAATTGTGCAGGGCTACAGCGATGGATCATTTAAACCGACGCTGAATATTAATGCGGTGGAGGCGAGTAAGATTGTGGCGAAGGCGTTTGAGCTGAAGGGGGAGGATACGGGAGCGGGAACAGGTGCACCCAAAGGTGCACTATGGTTCGCACCTTTCGTAACCGCGCTGGAAAAAGAAAAAGCGATTCCGGTGTCTATTGATTATCCAGAAAAAAAAGTGACGCGTGGGGAGATGAGTGAGATGGCGTGGAGACTGAAGGCCGATGTCGCGACGAAGGCGACGAAGAGCTATGCGAGTCTGACCGATGAACTTCCTTATATGAGTTCGTGCGTCGAGCTCAAAGAAAAAATGCAGCTCGCGGATTATGCGCAGAATAGGAGATTTTCATATATGCCAATGATGAAAAGTACCGGTGCAGCGGAGAGTGCTGCTGATACAGCTCTACCTCCGACTGCCGCGACGCCTATGGCTGAAAATAGCTCAGAAACGGCCTCAACCGGCGTAGGCTCCTCTGAAGCGAGTGATGATTTTTCTCAGACCAATGTGCAGGTGGAGGGCGTGGATGAGGCGGATATTGTGAAAAATGATGGACAGTATGTCTACCTTATTAATGGAAGGAGTGTGCGCATCGTAAAGGCCGTGCCGGCAAATGCGATGACAGAGGTGGCACGCGTGGAAGTTTCCGAGAAAGAATTTTATCCTCAGGAGATGTTTGTCGATGGCAATACACTTGTGGTGGTGGGAAATTCGTATGCTGGTAGCTCGCAAACCGTCGTGTACCTTTTTGATATTACCGATCGTGCCAATGTGAAAGAAAGTCGCCGCGTGGCCTTTGAGGGGAATTACGTTTCTTCGAGGCGCATTGGTCAGTACGCGTATTTTGTGATGAATGCGTATCCAGATTATCAGATTATGGAAAATAAAGATGCCGATCCGGTTAGTATTGTTCCGACGTTTACTGATTCAAAGAGTGGGAAGGAGGCTCCAGTCACTGGTTGCAATTCGATTCGGATTTTTCCTCGATATAATGAACCGAATTTTCTGATTGTTGCGGGAATTCCACTGAGCTCGACGGGTGACGCGTCGATTTCTCGTCAGACCTATCTTGGCTCTGGCAACACCATTTATTCGTCTCTTGAGAGTCTCTATGTGGCCACGCAGAAATATGAATATGATGAAATGAAGCCTTATAATATTTGGATGCCGCCGCCTGCAAAAACTTCGACGGTGTTTTATCGATTTGGTTTGAAAAATGGTGCCGTGGAGTATAAAACCAATGGCTCTGTTCCGGGAACTCTCTTGAATCAATTTTCAATGGATGAGTCGAGTGACGCGTTTCGTGTGGCGACGACGCGAGGTGATTTCTGGGGAGCTTCTGACAATAAACCGACGAATCAACTCATGATTCTGGATAAAAATAATCTCGATACTTTGCTTGGTCAGGTGACCGATATTGGCAAAGGTGAGAAAATTAAATCGGTGCGATTTATGGGGAAGCGCGCGTATATTGTCACGTTCAAAAATACCGATCCATTTTTCGTGATCGATGTTTCGAATGCGAAGGCGCCAAAAATTCTTGGTGAATTAAAAATTCCTGGATACTCGGATTATCTGCATCCATACGACGAAAATCACATTATTGGATTTGGTAAGGAGGCGGTGGATGCTTCTGCCTTTCCGGATGGTGATGATGTCTTTATGCCGCAAAATGATTTTGCCTGGTATCAGGGAATGAAACTTGCGATGTTTGACGTCACCGATCCTACTGCGCCGAAAGAGATGTTTAAAGAGGTGATCGGTGATCGTGGCACTTCGAGTGAGCTTTTGTATAATCACAAGGCGTTACTTTTCAGCAAGGCAAAGAATTTATTGGCCTTTCCAATTGAGGTCTCGGAAATTAAAAATAAGGAGAGTGCGAAGGTGAGTCCTTCGACCTATGGTGAGATTGTCTTCCGTGGCGCGTACGTGTATAGCGTTGATTTGGAAAAAGGGTTTGTATTGAAGGGGAAAATTTCGCATGGGGCGTCGGTGGTGGTGCCTGCCGAAACTGGAACATCTGATGGCGGTATGACGAAAATGATGCCAATCTCCTATGATTACGATGCGCTGATTAAGCGCATGCTCTACATTGGCACAAATCTTTATTCGGTTTCGATGAAAAAAGTCGAGGCCCATGCCTTGAGCGATCTCGTCAAACAAGGAGAAGCATTTTTGAAAAAAGAACCGGATGGATTTACGCCGGGG
>CAYHPV010000150.1:0-2616 GCA_964358735.1 uncultured Candidatus Peribacteria bacterium
AAAAAGACCTTCCGCTAACTGTAGTTTGGAAACTACGGGCCGAAGATCTTTGTAACCACATTATACCAAATTCTCACTCCTCAAACAACAAAATTTCAAAGCTATACATGGCAATCCAGCCATTTTTTTGCTAATGTTCCAGCGAATTAACCAACTTTCAACCCCATGCGCACCAAACTTACCAACCCAAAAACCCATCTGCTCCGCTATGGTATCCGAGAAATCGTCGAGACGATGCAGAAGCTCAAGGAGCTCGACCCAAGTATCACCTTCGTCATGGAAAACATCGGCGATCCGATTATGAAGAGCTGGCTCGTACCGAAGTTTCTCAAAGAGACGATCATCGACGAAATCCAGAAGCCGGGCGACGCGGTCTTTGGCTATGCACACTCCCGAGGTCTCATCGAAACTCGAAAGTGGGTTGTCGAGTACGCCAAGCGTTTCTCTCCGAAATCAGAACTCAACTACGAAGATGTCCTCTTTACCAATGGTCTCGGAGCCTCAATTTCTGCCTTCTATCAGATGCTTCCTGAAGGAGCGCGTATTATTCAGCCGACACCTTCGTACCCGACACACACCTCATTTGAGTCCTTCACCGCAAACGCCGAGCCGATCCTCTACAAGCTCGATCCCGACAATAATTGGCAGCCCGACATGGCCGATCTCGAAGCGCAAATTCAGGCACACCCAGATGTCGCCGCGATTCTCATCATCAACCCAAACAATCCAACCGGCGCGATCTACTCCAAAGAAACGCTCGAAAAAATGGTAGAGCTCGCTGAAACCTACAAGCTTTTCCTCATTTCCGATGAGGTCTATTTCCGCATGGTTTATAACGGCGCAGAGTTTACGCAGATCACCGACATTGCGCACAACCGTGTACCACTCGTCGTCATGCGCGGTCTCTCGAAAGATATTCCATGGCCAGGTGGCCGCTGCGGATGGATGGAGTTTCACAACGCCGACCTCGACCCAGAGTTCAGGTCTTTCATCGAAGGCATCAAAAAGCGCATTCTCCTGGAGATTTGCGCAGGTACCCTTCAACAAAAAATTCTCCCACGTCTCTACGAACATCCAGAATTTGAAAACTGGAACAAGGAGTACAACGCCGAACTCGAAAAAAACGCCAATAATATTCATGAAATTCTCAGCAAGACAAAAGGTCTCAAGGTAAACAAAATCTACGGCGCCTTTTATATGATGCCGCTCTTTGAGCATGGCGCGCTTAGCGCCACGCAATCCCTCCCCATTTCCAATCCAGCGGCAAAAGCCTTCATCGAGTCCGAAGTTAATAAACCCGGTTTCCCACTCGACAAGCGCTTCTGCTATTACTTACTCGCCGCCACCGGCATCTGCGTCGTCCCATCCTCCGGCTTCTTCTCGCCATACCCAGGCTTCCGTCTCACCACCCTCGACCGCGATCCAGCCCGCGCCCGCGACACCTACGCCCGTCTGTCCAAGGCAGTAGAGGACTATATCGCCTCTGCATCGTAAGCGGGGTGGCTCAAAATGAGGTAGTCTATATCCCCGGAGATATTTTGCGGGTTGTTTGACTTTCTGCTGAATCCTGACGTATTCAGAAAGTATCCCCGGGGATACTTTTAGCTTCAAATTTGACACCGTTTTCCAAAATTTTATAATAAAGAAATTCCCCAAGGCCCGCGCGCACCTCTTTGGAGACCGTCTTTTATCCTGAAAGGATATAAAATAGCATGGTAATTCCAGAATAAAAAGCACGCACGTGCAGACCTCTCTATTTATGAGACAATCGCTGTCCATTTATACAGCCGAGCAGCAGCGAGAACCGCGAGGAAAAAAGACAGCAAAACGGACAATGGTCATATGTTGCTCTATTTCTATTCTCCATAGTATCCGGTTCATCATACCTACATAAGTATTGACAAACGCAACACTATTGCATTATGATACAGTCAATCATTAAAATTCAATTGCTATGAAAATCAAATACATGACTTCAGGCCTAATAATAATCACGCTTCTGTCAGCATGTGGAACAATAGACAGGCCAGTATCAAAACCAGGCATGAACGTTGTCACGACGCTCTCGATTTTCGAGGAGATGACGAAGAAGATTGCACACACCACCCCAACTACCGTTGAATCCATTATTCCATCAGGCGCCGAACCGCACGACTACGAGCCAACTCCGCAAGATATCATTACGCTCAAGGACGCCGATCTCTTTATATACAACGGTCTTACATCCATCGAACCATGGCTCACAAAAACGCTCCCATTTCTTCCAAATACCACACAGCTCGATCTCTCAAAAATCGTCACGCTCCAAAATAACGACCCACACTACTGGCTCGACCCGGAAAATGACATACGCGCCATCGATGCGATTCAGAAAGCGCTTTCAGAAAAAGATCCAGCGAACACGGCAATCTACGAAAAAAATGCACAGAATTTCAAAACGGAACTCAGACTTCTCGACACCGCATACATCAACCAGCTAAAAAGCTGCGAAATCCGCACCATAGTCACCGCACACGACGCCTATAACTACCTCGCAAAGCGCTACAACATAGAGGCCTATTCAATTGCCGGTCTCTCGCCAGAGTCCGAGCCGGATGCCAAAACCATCGCCTCGCT
>CAYHPV010000151.1:0-2614 GCA_964358735.1 uncultured Candidatus Peribacteria bacterium
TGAATGTATGAGAAAGATTTTTTATTTAAGTTATTTCCCGATTGTACACGGATTTTTCGGGATGTAGAAAGCCACTCGATGGTTTCCCGTATCGCTGACAACCAACTGATTATTGTCACCTATGTAGGTAACTCCATATGGGCTGTGAAGTCCATTTTGTGTTGTCGCCTCCGCGATAGAGGTAAAATTCGTTTGGCCAATGACGCTTACCGCATTCGCTCCATTACTAATACCATTATCAAAACCAGATAAAGTGACACGGTGGTAGCCAGTATTACTAATGAAGACACGTTTATGAATATGGTCGTACGACAAGCCATACGCATACGATATCCCGCTCGGTGATAAGGTCATGACGCCAGTAGTGAACTCTTTTTGACCAATAACTTTTACGGCATTTTCACCGTTGGTGATTCCGTCAGCAATATCAAATACCATGACACGATAATGTCCCGGATCAGCAACCAGAAGTTTTCCATTCACAGGATCAATATCCAGTCCATAAGGATGACTCAGTCGATTTTGTGATGTCGCTGAGATATTGGAGACAAAATCTTTTTGACCGATAACTTTTACCGCATTTTCACCATTAGTAATCCCATCAGCAACATCAAAGACAAGAACTCGATTATTCCCCTGCGCGTCACTGACGAAAAGATGATTTTTATATTTTGTCAGTCCGCGTGGACCCCTGAAGCCGCTCTGGGTCGTCGCCATGATGCTTGAGGTAAAGTCAGGCTGCCCGAGCACCTTCAGGGCACCTTGGCCATTGACGATATTGTGAGCAGGATGCAGGAGAACTCTTTTATTTCCATAATCGGCGACATAGAGCTGATTGGTGGCGGCATCATAGAGCAGAGACGTCGGAGCGGCCATGGTCGTACTCGTGGTACCCTGGGAATTTGAGATAAAGTCAGGCTGTCCGAGCACATAATCCGCGGTATAATCGGTTAATATATTCTTATCGGTAAGCAGGAACACAAGAACGCGATTATTTCCGCTGTCCGCGACGAATAAGCGGTGATGCGTCGTATCCACCTCCACATCTTGGGGGGCGTAGAGACCGCGGGCATTCGTACTTCCTTCCCCATTATTTATTTTTCCACTCGTATATATGGGGGCACCGGTAGCGAGGTTGACTTGACCAACTAGATTGATCGCGTTCATGCCATTCATCTCTTTTGGATCAGGATCGATACAGGTGTCATTATTAATAGCATCGGGCGCATCACCATCAGTATCACTTTTAGCATCATCCTGGGTACCACTCTTCTCATCACTCTCTCCATCACCTTTGATATTCTGCGTTTCGGATACGTCACTTTGAATATCGATTATTTCAGGCAGGTCAATTTCTTCAGGTGCATCTTGAGATGCATCATGAGACCCATCGATGGTTTCAGTCGCTCGATCGACTCGCACTTCTTGAGTCGCATCGGCAAAAATTTCCGACATATTTCGTACATCATTTTGAATTATCGAGTCAGCAATACCGGCATCATGGATCGAGACCGATGCCTGGGCCACGCTTTGGACGCTCGTTGTACCCATTTCATCACATGCCACGAGACCGAGGGTGCTGAGCGCGAGGTGCATGGTCCTTTTCCGTACGATGAGTATCGTACGGGAAAGCACCGGTTGATGAGCCGTTCTCGCGGAATCCCGCTTCTGCTCTTGTGATCGATCGTTTTCGAGAGGACTCCGATAGACATCGCTATTTTTCATATACATTCCAAGTTTACAGGTGACAAATGATAGCACAACATTTTATGTTGCAATAGTCTATTTTTTCGCGCGGCGAACTCAGCTTGAAAAAGACCGGATATTTTTGTAAGCTAAATCCAGCATCTCGTAACCTAGGAAAAATGTTGGGAAATAAAAAATTAGTAGGCATCGCGATCGCAACGGTTATGCTGATGGTAAGCGCGATTCCAGCCGTCTCCGCAGAAGAAGGGTGGAACATAGCCTACGAGGTAGTGGTATTCAAGGATCTGAATGACGAAACGAGTGTGCTCAAAAACAGGTACGTCAATAGGTACCAGGTGACGGTGAAAGGAAACGAATACGTAGGAAAAAGAGTAAAAACCCTGAGCACGGGAACGGATGGTTATCAGGCAGTGTTCAGTATCGCACCCGGAGAAGTAGCTCATTTTATGGCCTTTAAAAACAAAGCAACCGCGCTAAAAGCGAAGAACAAAATAAAAAAAAGTAGCGATTTTTCTGGAGTTCCACCCTTAAAAAACTTCAGCGTCCCGGGAAAATCAATGATGCTTTGTACGACGGCAGGAGTGGACTTCGAGAATAAGCTCAAAGACGAAGCAACAGGAAAAGAATTTTGCACCACGGGAGAAAACGGATATATCGAAGGACATATCGAACTGAGCAAGTAATAGCTCACATCAATGATAACATTCACCTCCGTCACCAAAAAAATCGGCAAACGCGTGATCCTCGACGACATCAATCTTGAAATTGAGGGTGAAGAGCTGATATGCATTATCGGCGCTTCTGGAGCCGGAAAATCAACACTTTTGCATCTGCTCATCGGTGCTGATCGACTCACCAGTGGCGAAATTCACGTCGACGAACACAATCTTTCGAAATCTTCAGAAAG
>CAYHPV010000152.1:0-2560 GCA_964358735.1 uncultured Candidatus Peribacteria bacterium
CTCGCTGATATACGACCTGCCATGGCGCTCCACTCGACGCTGACAGGCATCCGAGAAGTAGCCAAAGGAAAGCGCATCGGATACGGACAGGCCTTCACGGCCAAGAAAAAAATACGGATCGGCGTTATTCCCACCGGCTACTCTGAAGCCCTGCCGCGGACACTCGGCAATACGGGCGTCGTCGAGATCGCTGGAAAATACTGCAAGATTATCGGACGGGTGTGCATGAACTATATTCTTGTTGACCTGGGATCGGTGAAGCCGGAAAAATACTGTCCCGTCATCGTCTATTCGAGTAACCCGGAAAAAAAGAACTCGATCAGTCATGTCGCCGCACTGGCCGATACGATACCAAATGAGATTTTCGTACGGATTTCAGAGAGCCTGCGCAGAGTGATAGTGTAAAACTCGTTCATTCGTATCTTTGACGCTTCCATATGGCATCAAAAATCAAACTAAAAATCCTCATCGGAGCCAAATCAGATGAATATCAAAGTTGTCTCACCATCGGTGATTTTGTCTACACATACATCAACCGAAAAAAGTACGACGTTAGCACCATCCGAGTGAGTAAAGACGGCGAACAGTGGCTGTTCCCGACCGATCCAGGTGCGATGCTCCCGATGGAACTCTCGCACGCCACTCCGGGCAGCTACGTGACACTGACGCTTGGCGCCGCGATTGATCGCCTGAAAGACGAAAAGCCCGATGTCGTTTTTCTCGCTTCCCCGGGCGGAACTGGTGAAGATGGATCTTTCCAGGGATTAATGCAAGCGGCAAACTTAAAATATACCAGCTCGGGCGTTCTCGGAAGCGCACTCGCCATGGATAAACAAAAGTCTTCAGAGCTCTATCAGTACTACGGGTTAAAAACTCCAAAGACTATCGCTGTTTCGAGAAAAGATTTGACTGAGATAGAAAAAGTAAAAAAAAGCGTCGCGGAAAAAATCGGTTTTCCTTGTTTTGTAAAACCAAATAGCAGCGGGTCGAGTGTCGGCATCGGGCGAGTCAAAACGCAGGAAGACCTGGAAGCGGCACTCGCACAAGCGCTGAAAAAAAGTCCGATCGCCCTCGCGCAGGAAAATATTAAAGGGCGCGAATTAACCTGCGGCATCCTCGACGATGGGATACACGAACCAATGCCCCTCACCCCGACAGAAACCATACTCCTGCGCGGGGAAATCTTTTCGTATGAAGACAAGCATGTGCATAAAGATAGTGTTGAGGAACTGAACCCTGCGCCGGTATCCGACGCTATGACAAAAAAAATTCAGGCAGCAGCCCTCACCGCGCACACTGCCTTGCGGTGCGCGGGTCTGTCGAGAACCGATATGATGTTGACAGAAAAAGACGAGCTCATTGTCCTCGAGACGAACACCATCCCAGGGATGACACCGGGAAGCGTCTACCTCAAAATTATCGGAAACTTTGGTATGACCATCCAAGATTTTTTTGACAGAATTATCAGCTCAGCTTTTACTCGTGAATTGGAATAATATAAAGTCATTAAAATAAATATATGAGTACAAATTCAAGAGAAATTCGCTTTGGAGATGGTTTTGAAAATCCAGATAGAAGAAATTATCTTGATCCCTTACGCCCTATAGATAATAAAGCCTATCTTGCCGCCAGAAACCATATTCGTACGGCTCTTACAGAAACAGGTGTGAACCAAAACTCAGAAGAGCAACAATGGCCAGAAATGCCTGATGATATTGATAGTTATGAAACAATGCTTGAGAGTGCTAAAAAAGCGGTAGCCAAGCATTGGCGAGAGAGTGTCTTACCAATTTTAGAACAACAAACAAAACAATGGATAAAAGAACTGGAAGAATGTAAGTCAAAATATACAGACCAAGAAAGCCTTGATGAGATATCTCGTCTGATAGAAGCTTTAAGTAACATTGATAATATCGACCGGTTGATGGGAGCACAGCAGCTACGCTCATTTGATGCTTTGCGTAAATATTTGAGACAACCAGATACTAATACCATTGATGCTTGGCAAACTCTCCGCCTGCATTCCTCCGAACGAAGATCTGCTACGCTAGTGCTTTTACGTCGATGGATGAAAAAATTGAAGCCTGAAGATCCTCAAAATAAAGAAGAAGTAAACCAAACAACCTTTGAAAACAAAATTGGGTTGAGCACAGCCGAGTTAAATCTTTATTTTGACCTCTGCGCACATATAGGAAAATTTGCCGATATAGCAGATTTCAAACAAGCCGATATGGCTGCTCAGCCTGGAGGAAATATCAAAAATCCAGGTGGTCATTTCCTTTATGAATTGCCAAATGGAGCCATGAACCTCGCTGAGGTGTACAGGGAATGGGAGCAGATAGGAGACAGGTTAGATGTAATGGCAAAAAGAGTAGAAGAAGAAGTTGCGTTAGGGATTCTTCCTAAAACCTATAAGATGTTGCCCAGCTATCTAGAGCTACTTAGCGATACCTTTAAAAGTAGAGAAAAGAATGGAGATGAGCTCCAAAAAATGTATAACGATAACTATGCTTCCCCCCTCCGTCAAGACAGTATTTTAGTAAATAATAGATGGTTTTTC
>CAYHPV010000153.1:0-2547 GCA_964358735.1 uncultured Candidatus Peribacteria bacterium
ATAGTATTTGCAATAAAATAGGCGCGGCGTTGATTGAAGACAACGCCCACGGATTTTTGAGCGAGACCGATGACGGAAAGGGGCTTGGTTTTCGCGGTGATATTGGGATTTTTAGTTTTCGAAAGACTTTTCCTATGAGCAGCGGTGCTGCGATGGTTATCAATCAGGAGATACTGTTGTCCGGCTTAGCCGCTGAGATGGATTTTGGAGAAAAGCGTGAAACTCGTTTTGAAATAAAAAACAGAATTCGGTCTCTGGTGCCATGGACTGGATATTTACCTGTTTACGCGGCTTTGCGCTTGTCCCGTATTCTTAGAGAGCCTAGCCTTTCAGACCCAGCGTCGGAGAAAGTATTGCCAACACCTTCGTGGCCGGCCCAAGGCTTGGTGGAGATTTTGACTTCCTTCGACTCCGCGTATGAAGTCGCCAGGCGAAGAGATTTTTATGAGGCACTCAGACCTATGGTGGAAGAAATGGGTGGTCGCTGTGTCTTTGCTCGCTTGGGCGCGAAAACAGTTCCTTTTTGTCTTCCATTTTATTTGGATGCGGGGAAACTACCCCGACTTGATAGGGCCCTGAAATCTGTCGGAGCTGAGCGGTTTCGATGGCCGGATTTGCCTTCGGCGGTTCGTGAGCATGCACCTCAGTTTTATCGCGAGCTCCACTGCGTTAGGTTTCTATGGTGAAATGGCAGATATTTGGTAATAGCGATGCTGGGGGACTAAGCTGGGATGAAAATCTCATTCAGCTTAGTGGCGCTTCGGTTTTTCAGACTCATTCTTGGTCCAAATATAAAAAAAACATGGGTTGGGACTCATTGAAGTTAGCGGCCAAGGATTCAAATGGTTCAACAAAGGCTATGATACAAGTGCTTTACCAAAGACGCATAGGGAGCTTGGTCTTGGCTTGGGCTCCAGGCGGAATGGCTGGAGATTTAGAGCTTTGTGATCATGATCTCCGTGAGAGGATCTGCAAAACTCTTGGTTCTCATAAAACGTATCTTCGAGTGGGGTTTCTCCATACCAGCCATGGAGAAAAAATGAGAACTCTCATTGCCAAAGGTTGGAGCCCAAGCTCCCATAGAATGAATGCGAAGATTTCTATGACGCTCAATTTGAAAAATGACGAATCCCAACTCCTGAAGGCCATGACTAGTAACTGGCGCCATAATTTAAAAAGAGGCCAAAAAAATAGTCTGTCGGTGGTCCGATGGGAAAACCCCAGTGTGGATGAGGTTTTAAAAATTTATTCGTCAATGGAGACCTTCAAGGGGCTTGGTCAACAGCATTCGGCTGATTCGCTTAGCGCCATATTTTCGGATCTCAAAGAAAATATTATTTTATTAAAATGTTTAGATGACGGCGGGCGTGTGATTGCCCTTCGAGGGTGTATTGTTTTTGGAAAATGCGCGTGGGACTCATTTGCTGCAGTAGATGAGCTGGGGAGAAAAAAATATGCGTCTTATCTCTGTCTTTGGACTTTGCTTCAGGAGTGCAGAAAACGGGGCATTGAGAGCTATGATCTGATGGGAGTGGACCCAGTTCGTAATCCAGGAGTTTACAGTTTTAAAAAGGGAACGGGAGCTGAGGAAATTGACTACCTGGGGGAATGGGAATGGTCATCTGTGCCATTATTAAAACCCCTAATCAACCTGGTGCTGAAGGTCAAAGGAGGCGTCATATGAATTGGAAAAGATGGGTTTCCAGGGCGTTATCCGAGACTAATCAAATTCGCTATAAGACCCCCCGACCTGGTCGTCGGGTTCTTATGTATCATTCCATCGGAGGACCAACGCTGGGCTCCAGTGCATTTACGATTTCGGAAAATGTTTTTCGAGAACAGGTCGCTTTCATGTGCGAGTCCGGCTTTCGCGTGGTCGATTTTATGGAAGCACTTCCCTCCATTAACAAAATGGATATTTCATTAACCTTTGATGACGGGTATCGCGATAATTTGCGTATTGTAGCACCGATACTGGCTAAACTTGGTATTCCATTTACCGTCTTCGTATCTACGCAGATGAATGCCGAGGGCTTTTTAGCAAGAGACGAGATCTGCGAGCTATCTCGTTTACCGGGCGTGCGAATTGGATCCAATGGAGTCAGTCATTGTCGTCTTACGGCCGTAGGTAACCCAAAACTGAAGTTTGAGCTGAGAGAGAGCAAACGTTACCTTGAGGATACTATTGGGCGGACTGTGGACAGTATCTCCTTTCCTCATGGAGCCGTGGATACCGAAGTTCTAGAGGAAACGCGGCGGACTGGTTATCTCCGCGCCGGAACGAGCGTTGGGAAAATAAATAGCAAGCCGAATTTTTTGTTGGGCCGGAACTGCATTATGGCGGCCGACAATCTACGTGTTTTTCGGCAAAAGATCTACGGTGCTTGGGACTGGCATGCGCTAACCCAACTTCCGGTTCAGAGGCTAATGTGATTGTTGTTCGACCTAGAGAAATCACTCAGGGTTTCCTTTATTACTCTCTTCTGGCCTCGCTTTTTGTAATGGGATTCTATATTTATTTGAAGGCTTTTGTGCCACAGGTACCTT
>CAYHPV010000154.1:0-2482 GCA_964358735.1 uncultured Candidatus Peribacteria bacterium
TGGAAGAAAGCGGATATATCGGTCCCTCCCAGGGCGCAAAGGCAAGTGAGATTTATTTGAATGATGTGCCGGATACAGCAGGGGAGCCTCTCTAATCTTTTCTTTTTTATGGCGGATTCACCATCTTCAGCTCCGAATGCTCTTTATAGTTCTGAGGCTTTTCTTCAGAATGTTTTTATCGGCTATGATTCCTTGGTCACAGAGATTTTTCAGAAAATAGCTGCGATTCCATATTTTTCCCATTCAACCGATTTTCTCTCT
Organism: uncultured Candidatus Peribacteria bacterium; assembly: GCA_964358735.1. Taxonomy (GTDB): domain Bacteria; phylum Patescibacteriota; class Gracilibacteria; order UBA1369; family UBA12463; genus CALREA01. The sequence goes on from CAYHPV010000154.1 coordinate 262, forward strand.
GTCATCAATCACTCTTTTGCCAATGATGCTCGGACCCAATTTCGTGATCTTGTTGATCGGATGGCAGCTACCTGGTGTGACACCAGCTCTTATGAAAAAGCTCTGATTCAGAAGCATATGCTGGAGCTCTCCTTATATACACAATTTCCTCAAGGTCGTGATTACCGCTATGTCCAGTCATTTTTGCATGTTCTTTGGTCTGCAATTGATTACCGTCTCAAAGGCCGATGAAACACCACCCACTTGTCACCGGCGGCGCGGGCTACATCGGATCGCATGCGGTTCGGGCTCTTTTGCAGCAAGATTATGAGGTGACTGTGGTGGATAATCTCAAAGGTGGCCACCGTGAGTTTGTTCCTCCGGAGGCGCATTTTTTTGAGACGGATATCGGTGACACCGCGATGATGCGAGATATTTTTCAGCAGCAAAAAGATGCGGGCATGCCGATTACGGCGGTGATGCACTTTGCGGGTCGTATCGAGGCGGGACTTTCCGGAAAAGAGCGTGACGATTTTTATTACAACAATGTGGTGTGCGGCGAGCGACTTCTTCGTGTGTGTGAAGAGTTTGGCGTGAACTATTTTATTTTCTCTTCGACCGCGGCGGTCTATGGTGAGCCAGAAAACGTCCCTATTAAAGAAGATGCTGAGCTCCATCCGGTCAATTATTATGGGACGACCAAGCTTGAGTTCGAGAAGCGACTGCAGATCGAGTCAGAAAAAGAGGGACGAGATTTTCATTATGTGGCCCTTCGTTATTTTAATGCTGCAGGTGCCGATGCTTCCGGCGACATTGGTGAGTCGCACCTTCATGAGACCCATCTGATTCCGCGAGTTTTGCAGGTGGCGAAGGGTGGACTTCCGCGCGTAGAAATTTACGGAGCTGATTATCCAACGAAGGATGGAACGTGTGTTCGTGATTATATTCATGTGAATGATCTTGTTGATGCACATGTCCTTGCCCTGAAGTATGTAGTTGATGGCGGAAAGAGCGATATCTTTAATTTGGGAAATGGTACCGGATTTACCGTGCGAGAGATTATTGGTGTTGCTGAGCAAGTGCTTGGCACGACGTTACCGGTCGTGGAAGATGTTCGTCGCGAAGGCGATCCCGCGGTGCTCGTGGCTGATAGTGAAAAGGCTCGAACGGTTCTTGGCTGGGAACCGAAACACTCTGAGCTTGCCGATATTATTGAGAGTGCCTGGAAATGGGAGAAAACGAGGAGGTAGAAGTATTATTCTACCATATTTCAACATCTTTGCGGAAAATTTGAAGCTGACTCTGTCCGGCCAAGGTCTCTTAATTGACTTTCTTTGGCCATTTCTTTAGATTGCCTGCCTGAATTATTTTTTATTTTGGCTTTATGGGAACGTATAAGGTCGTAAAATTCGAGAGAGGATCCCTTGAAAATATCGATCATGTCGCCGCAACGGTTGAGCGTGAAGGTAAGAGTTCTCAATTGACACTTGTTGTTTCAGCTACGAATGAGCAACGAAGAGTTTTTGAAAATCTCGGCGAAGCCATTTTCCAGGGGGTTTCTGAGATGCAACCACTTTCACAAGGAAAACTTGTTCCAATACCGGAAGCTCATATTACTCCTCTTTTTGAATCGATCATTCAAAAAGTTCTTGCCGATGCGACTTCCAATCTTCCAGTCGATCAGCTTTTGGCCCTTGAGCATTATTGTCGCTTACAGGTCCAACAGGTTGTTCTGCATGCTTGTATTTTTCTTCAACGAATGAGAGGGAAACCGGTTTCATCTCACCAGCGTGTGTATATTTTTGATCTTCTTGCCGGACTTGCCGATCATTTTGAGGCGAATATTCTCTCTCGCATTTTAACTGTTCGTCAGACTTTGAATAAGACCTTTCAAGATCTTGATTTATCGTATCTTTTAAATTATGGACCCGATGATCTTCCTTCGAATGATCGCGAAGAGCGTTTGAATTATTTTCATGACGCCCGTCGCAGGATGCAGGAAAAAATGGTTGAAGTGCGCAGACAACCCAGACGTCCCATATCCGTTATTCCCGGCCATTTCGTTCACCTACCCGGTGGTCTTCACGCTATGGTTGGTGAAGAATATGGTGATGTTGTTACTTCGCTTGCCGCTATTTCACTTGCAAAAATCGCATCCGCATCTCATGAGGTTCGATTTGTTATTATCAGTAAACTTGGCGCGCTTTTTTCGGCAGATCCTGCTATTGTTGATGGTACTCAC
>CAYHPV010000155.1:0-2473 GCA_964358735.1 uncultured Candidatus Peribacteria bacterium
CCGCACCATCTGATGCGTTCCATTGCCGATACGTGCGAGCGCGGAGGCGTCTTCGCCTTGTCTTCCTGTCGTCAAGATTATCGTTTCCTTATCGTGCGTCTTGCCCATGCGCGCGGCGTCGTGCACGAGGTCTTTGGGATATTTGAGATAGCCCAGAAGTTTTGCGACTTCGAGCGTCTCCATCATGCTGCGTCCCGTGATGTAGACTTTGCGGCGGTACTTGACCGCCATGTCCATGATCTGTTGGATGCGTGCAATGAGTGAAGAAAAGGCGGCGATAATAATCCGGCCTTCCGCATTTTCAATAATATCATCGAGATTTCTTGCGACCTCGCGCTCGGACATGGTGTGTCCTGGTTTCAATGCATTCGTACTATCCGAGAAAAGTGCGGTGACATTTTGTTTGCTGAGCGCCGCGATTTTGTCGAACTCGGCGGGCTTCTGATCGCCGGCAGGAGAAAGGTCAAATTTGAAGTCGCCGGTGTGGACAAATGTGCCGTGAGGAGATTTCAACACGATACCGACGGCATCGGGAATCGAGTGATTTACCCGGAAAAAACTGACGCCCCAACTTCCAAATCGGAGCACGTCGTCGGCGGTAATGGTTTCCATGCGGACACGTTTGGTGAGTCCGAACTCTTCGAGCTTACGCGTAACAATGCCGAGCGTGAGTTTGGTTCCATAGATAGGAGGAAAACCAAGTCGCTCAATAAGATAGGGGATCGCGCCGATGTGATCGAGGTGACCGTGTGTGAGCAGGATTCCACGAATCCGATCTTTTTTGTCATCGAGATAGGAGATATCCGGAATAATGTAATCAATGCCAAGCATGTCCTGCTCCGGAAACTGGAAACCCATGTCGACGATCAAAATATCTTTGTCGTTTTCGAAGAGCATACAGTTGCGTCCAACTTCATCGAGACCGCCGAGGGCGACGATGCGCGTGACACCAGTAGCTGGTGGGTGGGCTGCTGTTCGTGACACCGCCGTGTGGGCCGTGTGCGGGTGCGCCGGTGCGGGCCGATTATTACGTGGCGGACCGGATCCAGCACGTGCGCTCGAAGGAAATTTTCCTCCGTGGGCCGGATGAGCTGGTGGATGTGCCGAGTGACTATTACGGGATACGGGATGCGGTGCTGGTTTGCCAGCAGTGTGGGGAGCGGGGTGATGGGCCGCGATTGCTGGCTTTGCGCCAGCGGGTGCTGGTTTACCAGCATCACCCTTGCCGAGCAATTTGTCGGCAAGCCACTTCGTCAATTTGTCTTCAGACATAAACGAGAGAAAAAAGGGGTAAAGGAATAAATTCAGACCGACTTAGACAAGTCTGGTCCGAAGCTATTAGTGTAAAGAAGATGGAGCGTTAAACTCGTAATTTTATTATTAGGCATCTTTCTGTGCTTCTGGGTTCATTGTACCCTATATTGTCTTGGTGAGCAATGGGAAATCGGAATTTCAGCTTTGGATGGAGCTGGGAGTTGCGCTGCGGAGGAACTGCGGAGGCCGGAAGGCTCTTGACATTTATAATAAAAGATTTACTATTTGTGCACGTTTATGCCACCAGATACCGAAACAGATCGTGTGCCGGAGAGTGAGAAGCCTGTCGCGCCCACAGATTCTTTACCCAGAGATCCTCAACTTGAGCAGATGTTTACGCTGCTTTTTTCCAAGCGTCCTACTATTTTGCCTATGGCTCTTTTTTTTCTGGATCATGCCGGATCCAATTTTCGCCAGGAGGCTATTCTCGCTGCTCTTAGCGTTTCTCTTGGTAATGCTGCATTTCAAAAATGTATTGCCGAGATCGCCTCTGCCGTGAATACGAGAAAAGATATCCTCATTGTCTTCCGAACATTTGATCGCAAGCCTCCTTCATATGGAATCAGTTTGCGTAAAAAAGTAGCTGCGCGGACATCGGTGTCTCGTACAACCGTTGATCCATCTGATATTACGGCACAGATTGATGCCACGGGCCAGGATGTTCAGGCTGCTCTCGATGATGCAAAGAAAAGAATTCTTACGCCGGAAATGTGGCTTCAGAGTTTGCCCTATACATTACTCACTCAAGCGAAAATGCCGCGGCAGCTCCTTCCCGAACATCTCCAAAGTCATGCGATTCGAGTCTGTCTGGAATATATTGTGAAGCACAAAGGTGAGTGGATCGATCGTACACAACTCTATGATGCCGTTGTTGCCTCATTTCGCGGATTGCGACTTCCGCGTCCTGTAAATTTTGAGTTAGAAATTCATATTCGTGAGCTGATGAGCACGGCCCGCGAACATACTGATACTTCCCGGACGAAGGGATTCGGTATTATCGGAGGTGTCGGGGGCAATACGTATCTTTTTGATGATATGCGACAACTTCATCAAATTCTTTCTCATGCTCATACTGCCGACGCTGAAAAAAAGGCGAGGTGGTACGGGAGGGGTGGGGGGAAATAATTACTGTAACGGTTTGTAGTGAAGAGTGGTAGTA
>CAYHPV010000156.1:0-2461 GCA_964358735.1 uncultured Candidatus Peribacteria bacterium
TTCCTCAGTATTGGCTTCGTGATTGGGATAATTGCCGTCGAGTTCGCAGTGAAGCTCTGTGACAGCGCAGCCAAACTTTTTGAAAAGCTCTGGGGCAAAGGCGCCAGTGGTGGCGTTTCCGGCGTCGATGACGATCTTGAGTGGTCGGTGGAGGTGTGCTCGATGGAGGAGATCTTCGATGTATTCTTGTGAGATGGGAGTTTCTGGTGGAATCGGGGTCTGTGGAATTTCAATCGATGCTTTTTCTTGGACTACTTCCTGTGCGATTTTCAGAATTTCCTGAAGTTCATCTCCACAGATGGAGTGCGCTCCTTTTGCGACGATTTTTATGCCATTATATTCTTTTGGATTGTGGCTTGCTGTAATGTTAATTCCTCCATCATATTGCAAAGCGCAGGTGGCCCAGTAGATCATGGGCGAGGTGGCGAGACCTGCATTATCAACCGTGCAGCCAGATTCGATGAGACCTTTGATGTAGGCTTCCTGAAGGGCTGGACCCGTGAGACGATTGTCGCGGCCCACGATGAGTTTTTGCGATAGCGGGCTTATTTGCTTCATGTATCGACCGGTTGCAATGCCTATGATGTAGCTACTTTCTACCGTGAGATCCGGTGTTGTTCCGTCCTCTCTCATGGCGATGCCACGGATATCGTAGGCGCGAAAAATGTGTGGATTGATGTAGGTCATAGTTGGTTTATACGTGGCTGATTATAGCAGTTTTATTGTGGTTTGTGGAACGAGTTTTTTCCAAGAACCCTTTGTATTATTTCGGAGCATTTCTCGCACGGTCGTGCCATCTATGTTGAGTCGTTTTTTGAGTCCTATAACTTTGTGTTTTTTATCTTTGAGAAATAATTTTTTTACGATTGGAGATCCGGTATAGACGTTGCCGAATTTTGGGAGGAGGCGCTCGAGGTGTGCGACCCACTTTGCATCATCGTGGATGTCGCGAATGGGAATGATAGTGAACGAGCATTTTTTTATATATTCTTTCATCGCGCTATCGATCATCTCGTATCGCTCACTTGCGGTGAATGGATTTTCTTCCGTCCCAAAATCTTCCGCGGAGCCGATGGCAATAAGGAGTGAAGTTTCTTTTTCAATAATCTGTTTTATGGCGTCCATATGCCCTAAATGGAATGGCTGAAATCGACCGATGTAGAGGGCTGGAAGTGGATGGGGTGATTGCGACATAGGTGCAATGTGCTGGGCTTAGGTTCTCGTGACTTTGATAATCGGTGTCGGTTCGCACTTGTGACGATTTTCTTCGATGCGACGTAGCGTGCGGTTGAGTGTTCCGGGATTCATTCCTTTTTCGAGGAGTTTTTCAAATCCGAGTTCGTGATGTTTAAGAATTGGATCGAGTTCATTGTAGGACGCGCCGAGTTCGTGTTCATCGGTTTGATTGGCCCTGAGTTCAGCGGATGGTTTTTTTTCGATCAGTTCATCAGGGAGTCCGATGTATCGAGAAAGCGCATAGACATCCTCTTTATAGAGGTCGGCGATGACTTCGATATCAGCCGCAAAGTCACCAAACTTTGTTCCGTATCCGAGAAGAATTTCACTTCGGTTTGATGTTCCCAGCACGAGTGAGCCAAAGGTGTTCGCGTAGTGATAGAGGAGTGTCATTCGCAGACGGGGCTTGAGGTTCATCTGGGAATGCTGATTGCCTTTCCATGGAAGTGTTCCAAAATCCATGAGAAATTTATTGATCTGTATCGTGTGAAATCCCACATTGAGAAATGTACATAGTGTCCGGGCGTGATACATATTTTCTTCTTTGGTAATGCCTTTTTCCGGCATCAGTATCCCCGTAACGTTCTCTGCTCCCAGCGCATCGACCGCAATTTTTAGTGTGAGTGCTGAATCAATTCCGCCTGAGACACCGAGGACCGCTTTCGTAAAATGATGTTTTTTGAAATATTGCTGCAAACCACTTACGAGCTCTTCGTACATTTGCGCGGTTTGTGTCTGATCCATGAGTGAGGTGTTCGAGGTGTTGTCGGTGTCGTGCAGATTGTCCATGTCCTGAGTGTTGTCCATATGGCGATGTTTAAAAATTATGGGTTTAATATTTTTTGAGGGCACGTCTGATATCGAGATCTTGAGCTTTCTTTTTCAGATCTTCGCGACGGTCGTGTGTTTTTTTGCCGCGACAAATTCCAATAAGCACTTTCACGAGATTTTTTATGCCGTACATTTCCAGTGGAATAATCGTTATACCTTTTTGAGATTGCTGCTGCTCGAGCTTGAGGAGTTCGTGGGCGTGGAGGAGCAGCTTTCGAACGCGGGCGGGATCCTGTGGTTGGTGGTCGTATTTGTAGTTGGTGACGTGGACGTTGCGGAGCCATGCAGCTTTGTTACCGATGTCGACGTAGCTCCCTTTCAGGTTGACTTGCCCAGCTTTGACTGACTTGACCTCTCCGCCACTTAGCTGGATTCCAGCTTCAATTTTCTCCAG
>CAYHPV010000157.1:0-2447 GCA_964358735.1 uncultured Candidatus Peribacteria bacterium
GCTCGGTGTCGCATCACGTATGAACATCGGTCAGATTCTCGAGACGCATCTCGGCTGGGCCGGATATACGCTTGGATTCAAAGTTGCCACTCCAGCGCTTAACGGAGTCCCAACCGACAAAATTCACGAACTTCTCAAAGAAGCAAAACTTCCAGAGTCGGGAAAAATCCAGCTCTGCAACGGAAAAACCGGTCAGCCATTTGATCATCCAACCACGGTTGGAATCGCCTACATTCTCAAACTCTCGCACCTCATTGAAGATAAAATTCATGCCCGTTCTATCGGTCCTTACTCGCTCGTCACCCAGCAGCCACTCGGAGGTAAGGCACAGCACGGTGGTCAGAGATTTGGAGAAATGGAAGTCTGGGCACTTCAGGCGTACGGCGCTGCTCATATTTTGCAGGAAATGCTCACGATCAAATCCGATGATGTGTACGGTCGAAGCAAGGCATATGAATCAATTATCAAAGGCGAGGCGATTCGAAAACCACGCACCCCGGAGTCCTTCAACGTGTTGGCAAAAGAACTCCAGTCACTCGGCCTGGATGTCATTCCAATCAATCACCGTGACTCCGATGAACTCGATCGCGAAGAAGAGCAGTATACGCTCGCCGAAGAAGAGATGGCACACTTCGCCCCGGAGACCGTTGCGGAAATTCCGGAAGATGAGGATGGAAAAACCATCACGCCAAAAGTAGAAGATGTTGAAGAACTGGAAGGGGAAGGATTTACCGAGGAGGCCACGGGAGGAGATACTCCAGGATTTCTCGAAGAAGAGCCTGATGAGGCGGAACTCGCCGAGTTTGAAAAAAAGCTCGAAGAAGGGGAAGAAATCTAGCACCTCCTGCGCGACATCGTAACTCTAACTCTTAAATATCTATTCCATGAGAAGTATCAACAAAGTCATCCTTATCGGCAACGTCACGCGAGATCCAGAAATTCGTTCAACCAGTAGCGGACAGAATGTTGCCACCTTTACCATCGCCACCAATCGAACATGGATGACGAAGGACGGACGAAAAATGCAGTCAGCAGAGTATCACGACGTCGTGGCATGGGCTCATCTCGCCGACATCTGCCAATCACACATTCGGAAAAGCAAACTTCTCTACATCGAGGGCTACCTCAAAACTCGAAGTTGGGACACGCCGGAAGGTATTCGAAAATTTAAAACAGAGATTGTGATCAACGATCTCGTCATGCTCGACAAGCGCGAGTATCACGAAGGAGATGAACAGAGTGAATCACAATCAGGACAGGAGTGGAACGAAGAACAGAGTCAACACGGAGGAATATCAGATCCAGTCATGTCAGCAGACACGAACGAAGTGAGTGTCCTGTCTTCGTTCCCATCTTCCTTATAATTTTCCCCTTTTCCAATAACCTTTCAACTCCATGCAAACAACGGCCCAATCAAAAAGTAACAAGCTCGACACCTTCGATGCCATCAGCATCTCCGTTGCTTCTCCGGAAACCATTCTCGGATGGTCACACGGCGAGGTAAAAAAACCAGAAACCATCAACTATCGTACCCAAAAGCCGGAACGAGATGGCCTCTTCTGTGAAAAAATCTTTTGACCAACGAAAAACTGGGAGTGTTACTGTGGAAAATATAAGCGCATCAGGTACAAGGGTGTCATCTGCGAAAAGTGCGGTGTCGAGGTCACTCGTTCAAGTGTTCGAAGAGAACGCATGGGTCACATCAAACTCGCCGTTCCGGTCACTCACATCTGGTTCTTGAGATCAACGCCAAGCCGTCTTGGCCTCCTCCTGGATCTTCCGATTAAATCCCTGGAACAAGTTGTCTACTTCGCCGCGTATATCGTGACGGCCGTCGATGAAAAATCAAAAGCCGAGGCAAAAGAGCAGCTCGATGTGGAGTACAAAACCCACCGAAAAAAAGTTCAGGATGATATGAAAGAAGAAATCGGCGTACGAAGCGAGGGACTCGAAGGTGACAAAAAAATAGCGATGCAGTCAGGAGTGCAAAAAGATTTTGCCAATAAAGTCGACGAGCTTGATGAGCAGTACCAGACAGCAAAACAGGAACTCAATGCCATCACGATTGGAAGGGTCTACTCGGAGTTTGAGTACCGCGATATGTCGGTGAAGTTTGGCCATGTCTTCAAATCATCCACGGGAGCAGAGGCCATCAGAGATATTATCGAGGCGCTGAACCTGCACAAACTCGAGACGCAACTCGAAACCGATCTCAAAAAAGCTTCAGGGCAGAAACAGAAAAAAATCATGAAGCGTCTGAAACTTGTAAGCTCTCTCGTGCAAAATGACATCAAGCCTGAGTGGATGATTATGACCGCGCTTCCAGTGATTCCACCAGATCTTCGACCGATGGTTCAGCTCGATGGTGGACGTTTCGCGGCATCAGACCTTAATGACCTCTACCGACGAGTCATAAACCGAAACAACCGTCTGAAGAGACTTCTCGC
>CAYHPV010000158.1:0-2447 GCA_964358735.1 uncultured Candidatus Peribacteria bacterium
TGATATCAACGGTTTGATTCACGTTACTGAGATTACTTCTGACACGATTACTGAGCCGGGTGAGAGACTGAAGGTTGGTGAACGAGTGAAGGCTCGTGTCATTGCTATTGAGCCAGATGAACGACGAATTGGTTTGAGTATTAAAGCGGTCGATAATCCACCGGAAGGGATGAGCTCTGAGGGTGGCGAAGCTGGCGCTGAAGGTGAAGTCAAGAAGCCACGAAAAAAGGCTACTGCCAAAAAAGAGAAAGAAGAGACAGCGGCGTAACTTAGAGTCTGGCGTGATGTAAAAAATGAAAAAGGGCTCTCAGGAATGGGGGCCTTTTTTAATCTCATGGAAATTCCGTATCTTGTACCCACACGGGGAGGACAACGAAGTGATGGATCATATCAGATGCCACCAGTGCAATACTTATAATCGTGAGTATCTCGCTCTGGATAATCATATTTACACCTATACAGACTAAGCCAATATACCCGTGATGAATTCGGATTGGCATTAGGTGTCTTATTTTCTTTATTCGCTTTCGCATGGGCCCGAAATACACTCTCCCGATAATTGAGAGTATTTCAATGCACAGCGTCAGTATGATTACCCTTTCGGCCATTTTTTTATTTTTATATTGTTTTATTATACCATAAATCTCTATTTTAAGCCATACTCATCAATTTTTAGCTTCATGTGCTATACTCCTCTTGCTATGATTCTCGAGGAACTCAATCAGGCGCAGCGGGAGGCGGCTACTCATGGAGCTGGCCCGATGATGATTTTGGCCGGAGCGGGTACCGGGAAAACACGCGTGATTACGACGAGAATTGTGCAGCTGATTGATAGCGGACTGGCGAAGCCGAGTGAGATTTTGGCGCTGACATTTACCGAGAAGGCGACATCGGAGATGATTGAGCGACTCGATCTGATGATGCCACTGGGCTATGAGGAGATTGCCGTGAAGACATTTCATGGGTTTAGTGAGCGGGTTTTGCGTGAACGTGGACATGAGATTGGGCTGGATCCGGAGTTCAAAATTTTGTCAAAGATGGAGCAGTGGAATTTTTTACGACGGAACCTGTTTCGATTTCCGCTGAAGTATTATCGGCCACTTGGAAATCCGGCGAAGTACCTGAGTTTTTTTATGCAGCACTTTGATCGGCTGAAGGATGAGTTTATTGCTCCGGAGGAGTTTTTGGAATATGCGGAAGAGAAACTTAAAAAGTTTGAAGACTGGGGCGGGAACGGGGACGCACACTCGCTTCGCTCGCGTGTAGATGATGAAAAGGCCGACTACGAAGAGGTTGTAAAACAGCACGAGATGGCGCTTCTCTACAAGCACTATCAAGAGGCCATGGCACTCGAGGGATATATGGATTTCGGGGATCTGGTTTTTTATACGTTGAAGTTACTTGAGACGAGGCCGAGTGTGGCGCGGGAATTTTCGGAGCGGTTCAAGTTTGTGATGGTTGATGAGTTTCAGGATACGAACTATGTGCAGACGCGGCTGGCGCTGGTGCTGGCTCGTGCGCATGGAAACATCGTCGTTGTGGGCGATGATGATCAGAGCATTTACCGATGGCGTGGGGCGAGCCTGTCGAATATTACGCAGTTTTTGAAGGTGTATCCGCAGGCGCGCAGGGTGGTTTTGAATGAGAACTATCGGTCGCGTCAGGAAATTCTGGATGCGGCCTACCAGCTCATCCAGTTCAATAATCCGAATCGACTTGAGGTGACGAGTGGGTTGAGTAAGAAACTCATAGCAGGCCGTGGATTTGATGGAGAGTTGCCAAAAGCGGCGGTGGAGTTACGTGTGTTTGATTCTTATTTAGAAGAAGTCGGCACGATTGCGCAGGATGTTATTTTTGGCGTCTCGAAAGGTGGTCGGAAATTTTCTGACTACGCGATTCTCGGGCGAACGAACTCACACCTGAAGGCGTATGCGGAAGAGCTCATGTCCCAGGGCGTGCCGTTTGTGATGCGGTCGTCGGATGGCGTGTTGCAGTTCGATGAGGTGAAAGATTTGATTGCGGTGGCGCGAGTTTTGACTGATCCATATGACACGATTGCGATGTATCGAGTCTTGAATATTCCGGCGTTTGGGATTGATATCCAGGAGGTGTTTTTGCTTTTGAAAGAGGCGAAGGCGAAACATCTTTCGCTCTTTGAGGTTTTGCGCGTGAAGAAGGCGAGCTCGCAGGGATCGCTGTTTGATAGTACGGGTGGGGCCATGAAAGTTTTGGAGGTTTTTGAGCGATTGATGGAGTATGCTGCGAGGCACAAGCCGAGCAGTGTGTTATTCAAGTTTCTCGACCTCTCGGGATATGTGAAATTTACGCTCGATCACGAAGGTGGTGATCAGAGGATTGACCATATCAATGCTTTTGGAAAACTCGTTGTTGAGTTTGAAAAAGGTGAACGAAAAGAACTGGCTGAAGATAGCAAAAAACAATTAGAA
>CAYHPV010000159.1:0-2442 GCA_964358735.1 uncultured Candidatus Peribacteria bacterium
TACCAAAAATCATTGAGCAAATGAGAAGAAATGGCGAGTGGGGTGAACACTTCCCACAGCAGCTCTCCCCTTTCGCCTACAACGAAACCATGGCGATGGAGTACCAGCCAATAACTCGCGAAGAAGCGCTTGCACAAGGCCTGACATGGCGCGACGACGACAAGAAAAGAGTTCCACAAACATACATCATTCCAGGCTCAATCAAAGAAGTACCCGACTCCATCACCGGAGAGCTTCTTGCCTGCACCGAGTGCCAGTCCAACTTCAAAATTATTCCTCAAGAACTCGAGTTTTATAGAGCAAAAGGGGTGGCAATTCCAACGCAATGTTTCAAGTGCCGCCACTATGCACGTATGCATACCCGCAACCCACGCCAGTTATGGGATCGCAACTGCATGAAATGCGGCGAAGCCATTCGGACCACCTATAGGCCTAAAGGCCCAGAGCAAGTACTGTGCGAAAGGTGCTACCTTGAGGCGGTTTACTAAAGAAAAAAGGCGGGTATAATGCACCTATGACCGAAAAAGACATCTGCGATCAGCTCGGCGTTCCGCTTTCAGACATTCCTCATAAAGAACGCATACGAGACCTGATGGCATGGAGAAATGAATGGAAACTCTATCGCCGAAAATGTGACTCGACAGGCCAGGAAATTGTGAGCGCCTACGCACCAGACTCGCCATTTAAAGTGTATAAAAACGAAATCTGGTGGGGAGATTCTTGGGATGCCACCGACTACGGACGAGATTACGACTTCTCTCGGCCATTTTTCGAACAGTTCGCAGAGCTACAAAAAGTCGTTCCACGCGAAGGTACAGCCGTCTTCAACTCAGAAAACTGTGACTACAACAGCCACATTCGAACCTCAAAAAACTGCTACCTATGCTCACTTGTCGTTGAGTGTGAAAACGCGATGTACTCCTACTTTCTCAATATCAATAAAGACATTACGGACTGCAATTACATGCTCGGATCGACGCTTTGTTATGAGTGCAATCAGATGGAAAATGGCTACAACGCGATCATGACCGAGGAATCAACAAACGTGAGCGATACATTTTTCTGCTATCAACTTCGCGGATGCAATAACTGCATGTTTTCAAGTAATCTCGCGAACAAGAGTTACTATCTTTTCAATAAGCCATGCACCAAAGAAGAGCTTGCAGAAGCAAAAAATAAGTATCTGAACGGCTCATATAGCGCTTGGAAAGAGGGACTTGCTGAGTATGAAAAAATGAAAGCCGCAACACCTCGACGCGCCACCACCAGCATCAACTGCGAAAACTGCACCGGTGACCACCTTTTCAATTCAAGAAATTGTGAAGAGTCCTATGAAGGAAAAGAGTCAGAAGATGTCTTTCATGCCGTCTCATTTTACCAATCAAAAAGTCTCTGCAGTACCTATTCTGCCGGATGGCCTTCCTGCGAACTTATGTACTACTCAGCCGTTTCTCGAGGGTCGATGCGTTCTAAGTTTTGCTACTACACATTTTATTCAAGCGATCTCACCTACTGCGATAGCTCAGCAAATAGCGAAAACTGTTTCGGATCTATTGGCATGCGTCACAAAAAATACTGCATCCTCAATAAACAATATACGAAGGAAGAATACGAGGCACTCATGCCACAGATTATTGAACACATGAAATCCACTGGAGAATGGGGAAAGTTTTTTCCTCACAGCCTCTCGCCCTTTGCGTACAATGAAACAGCCGCGCACGACTTCCTCCCGTTGAGCGAAGAAGAAGCCAAAAAACAGGGATGGCGATGGCGCGAAAAAGAGCACCAGGAGTATCGTCCTGCTTCCATTCCAACTCTCCCAGATAACATACAAGACGTATCGGAAACCATTCTCAAAGAGCTCCTCGCCTGCGAATCATGCGGGAAAAACTATAAAATTATTCCGCAGGAACTCGCCTTTTACAAAAACATGTCACTACCTCTTCCTCACTTCTGCCCAACCTGCAGAAATGCACGACGCATCAAATCGAATAACCCACGCGAGCTCTTCAGCGACATCTGCAACAACTGTAGCACGCCAATCCAAACCAGTTATCCAACGGGCCATCAGGAGATCGTCTATTGCGAGAAGTGTTATCTGGATGCGGTGTACTAATCACACCTCAATCCCCCTCCCAATACTTCTTCCCCTTCAGCTCCTCCGGCAACAGATCATCGCTGGTATATTTTTCGTAGCCAGCACCATATCCAAGATCTTTCATGAGTTTCGTCGGCGCGTTTCGGATCTTCAACGGAACCGGCAAGTTGCCATACTTCTTCGCGTCCTCCATGGCCGCTAGATAAGCATAATAGGCTACCTTACTCTTTTTCGCCTTCGACAGGTACATAACCCCATGCGATAAGTTTATGCCCGCCTCCGGATACCCAATCGTCTCCACCGCACGGAAGACCGCATTCGCCACCACGAGCGCCCGTGAATCC
>CAYHPV010000160.1:0-2439 GCA_964358735.1 uncultured Candidatus Peribacteria bacterium
ATAATCGATGCATTGCTCAGCTTAGGGCGGCCACACACAAAACACCATTAACTCTCAATTTCCATATCTGACTCCTTTTGATGTTGAGAAAAAACTTACGGACATGGTGCGATACGAAGAAAAGCAGGGGATTGGTCCGAGTATGACGCTCGCCAGTACGCAGAAACTGCTGCGGGATTTGCATGGTGTTGAGTCGGAGATGATTGAGCGGCCAACGGTTGATTTGATGAAACATTATTTGCAGTATCGGCTGCTTGTGATTCCGGCGTCTGGGGTGGTACTTGCAAATCCTCAATTTCGTCGGCCACTTCCCGTGTATCACATGCTGGTGATTATCGGCTATGACGATGCGACGGGGGAGTTTATTGTGAATGATCCGGGGACGCGGTTTGGGAAGTCATATCGATATGCCTATGAAGTGGTAATGCATGCGATGCACGACTGGACGGGTTCGCAAGCGACTATTTTGAAAGGGGAGAAGCGGATGCTCGTGGCGCCGCTGTGATGATGAAACAATTTTATTTGTTTTATTTTTTTGGAAAGAGTATCATTCTCTCCTAGCTTTTAACGCACCATATTCTATGCGAAACGCACCAGCAGGTGGCGATTTTCATGAATTTCGCGTTCATGGAATGGATGCCAAAATCCGGGATTTTCCTGCTCCCGAGGTAGACGACAGAGGTCTTGATCAACATCCGGATCTCGGAATGGTTATTGATCGTATTCTTGAGATTGAGCGTGAGAGGGCACGTAGGGTTGGTATTCCTCTTCATAGGGAAGTCCCAGATCAGGTTCCTCCTGGCTACAATGAGCCTCGTTACGGGGATCCAGAGAATCTTCATCAGGACTAGTCGAAACTCTCCCGTTTCCAGTTTTACCGTAGGCATTGCCTTTGGTTCTGATTTCGAGTACACTTCAGGGCGTTTTTGCGTGTTTGTTTTTCTATCACTGGGGATTCGCCAAGCGGTAAGGCACTGCCCTCTGGAGGCAGCATCGGGGGTTCGAATCCCTCATCCCCAGCCATAATATGTACCCCAAAAAGTGGACACGGATAAACGTTTCACGTTGATCCTGATCCCGTTCTCGATTTTAAAATATCAAACATGACTATCAATTTCTTCTTTGCGGGTTATCTCATATTCAGTCACGTTGCATGGTGACGTCGGGTGGCGATAAACTATTACAGTCTGCTGTCTGATTGTACAGCAAAAAGACAGCAAAATGCACATTGGGTCAGAATGGTAGGCAGTAACAGGCCCACGGCTTGTGTTAAAATTGTGTATTGACATTGTCACTACACTCATGATATACTTTGTTTAGTTTATTATTTTTCACAATCCCTACATGTCTACCATACAAATTCGCATTGATGAGAAAACGAAAAAGTCTGCCAAGAAGGTTTTGGATCAGGTGGGGATTGATATGAGTTCTGCCATTAAACTTTATCTAAACCAGATTACTATTCGTCATGGAATTCCATTTCAGATTCTTACGGAAAATGGATTAACTCCGCGTCAGGAAAAGGAAATTCTTAAGGCATCTGAAGAAGCTAAAATGGGAATCAATGTGACCAAACCTATGAATATAAAAGAGGCGTTGGCTTATTTAAAAAGTCTTTAAATGAATATTCGGTATCATAAAAATTTCGAAAAACACTATAAGAAACTTCAGATGGGTGAGAGAGAGAAGGTATTACGTGCAATTTCGAAATTTGGAAAAGATCCTTTTGATCCAATTCTCAGAAATCATCCATTGCATGGTGTAGCAGAAGGTAAGCGAGCATTTTCGGTTGCAAACGACCTCCGAATTATATTTGAGGAATATGATAACTACGTTCTTGTTATTATGCTGGATGTCGGCACCCATAATCAGGTGTATTGATTTTCAGCTTTATAGTGGCCCCAGGCATTACTTGTTGACATCTGGTTATTTTTATTATAAAGTCTGAGTCCAGTATTTTCTCTATTTTATGTCATTTATTCATGTTTAAAAAGATGTTTGGATTAGGAAAGAAGAAAGAGGCTCCTGCAGGTGGTAGTCATCACGCTCCGAGTCATAGCTCTAGCTCACACGCTAGCCATAGTAGTCGTCCAGCGCCGGCGAGTCATCATGCAGCTCCAGCAAGGCCTGCTTTGCCGCCTCGATCTTCACATGGAAGTGCTTCCGGAGGCTCATCATATAGTAAGGGACGTTTTGGAAGCGGAGGTGGCGGAAGTCGATTTGGCGGTGGGGGACGAAGTGGTGGTAGTCGCTTTGGGGGACGAAGCAGCGGTGGAGGAAATCGAGGTTCCTATGCTCGTACACGAAATACGATGATGGTTGGCAAGATTGATGTCTCACGATTTATTAATAAGGCTACGGTCACGGAGACGATTGAGGAGTATATTCCGCAGCATCAGTTTTCTGATTTTGCGATTCACACCAAGCTCAAGGAGAATA
>CAYHPV010000161.1:0-2432 GCA_964358735.1 uncultured Candidatus Peribacteria bacterium
GCGGATGAGGTCGAGGTGTTGGGGGGCTTTTTTGATGATGATTTCGTCGCCGTAGTCGAGGCCGATGGTGTTTTGGCCGTCGAGGGTCAGGCCGATTTTAATCTCTTCTTCGCGGCGTTCGGTCTCGATACGGATCTTGATGGTGCGCTCGTCGGGAATGATAATGGGGCGCATGGAGAGGAGCGCGGGGCATATCGGCGTGATGACGAAGCCTCCGACTCGCGCGTGGACGATGGGGCCGCCGGCGGAGAGCGAGTGGCCGGTGGATCCCGTAGGTGTGGCGATGACTAACCCATCCGACTTGAAGGAGGCGGCCTGAAGTTCGTCGATTTTGACGCTCATTTTTATCAGGCGCGCGAACGAGCCTTGGTTGATGACGGCGTCATTGAGAGCGAGTGACTCGAAGTGTGTTTTGTGGTCGCGGCGAAGGGTCACGTGGAGGAGTGAGCGCGGGTCAAAGACATATTTTCCTTTGAGAAATGTCTTGAGTTTTTTTTCGAAATTTTTCAGGGTGGCCTCGGTGAGGAATCCGAGATTTCCCACATTGATCGCAAAGATCGTCGTCTCCGGTTTACTGAGGCAGCGAGCGGTTTTGAGCAGGGTGCCATCTCCGCCGAGGGTGACGATCATGTCGACCTCAGCGCAGATTTCGAGTTTGGAGTAGCCCTTTATTTTCTTCCAACTTTTCTTTTTTCCATACTTCGTGTTCATGGCATCGGCTGCGTGCTTATCGAGAATGACGTGGTGATCGATTTTTTCAAGTACCTTCAAGACGCGCTCAAGTTTTTCTACCTCTTGAGGAATATTTTTTTTACAGATAATGCCTATTTTTTTGAAGTGAACGTGGTGAGCGGTTGGCTGCATGTGAGCGCATTGTACACCTTTTCCGCGCTTGTGTGCCATGAAAATTTTTCAGCCTGCGCCAGGCCTTTTTCATGTAATTCTTTTTGGAGCTCTGGCTCGTCTATCACTTTTTCGATGGCTGCTGCGAGCTCGGCGACGGATGATGGAGAGATGAGTATCGCGCTTGTACCCACCACCTCCGGAATGGAAGATGTATTGCTGGCGATCACCGGACAGCCGGATTTCATGGCTTCGAGTGGTGGAATTCCGAAGCCTTCGTAGAGTGAAGGAAAGACGAGGCAGGTCGCGGTGTTGTAGTAGCCCGCGAGATTGTCTTCATCGACGTACCCGGCGAAGATCACACTGTCTTCGGCTCCGAGGTCGCGTACCGTCTTGAATATTTTTTCGAAGTACCAGCCTTTTCCGCCAATAATGATGAGCACATATTCGGAGTGATTTTTTTGAACTTCCGCAAACGCTTTGATGAGCGTGATGAAATTTTTACGTGGTTCGAGGGTGCCAACGGCGAGGATGAAGTGCTCCGGGAGATGATGCCTGGCTCTGAAATGTTCTTTTTCTTCTGATGTGAGTGGTGTGAAATTCGTGCTTGCGGCACAGGGAATGACCTCGACTTTTCCCTGGATCTTTGGGAAAAAATGATGGAGATCTCGTTTGGTGTTTTCTGATACGGCGATCGCTTTGGTAATTTTTTTTATCGCAAAGGGAAGCGTGAGGCGTTCAATAATCGTCGCCTTGAAGTTGTGGCGGGTCGGGTAGAGCCATGCGACGAGATCGTGAATGGTAATGACGACCTTGAGCCACTTGGGCGCTAGGGCGGCGATGATGTAACTCGTGGGTGACCAAAAGACATCGGGGCGGATTTTTTTCAGATCCTGCACCACTTTTATATGCCACCTGAGTGATGATGGAGGAAAAAATTTCTGCTGCGCGTTTGCAAAGTGTTCCCACACAGGGTATGGCTGATCGGTGTAGAGAAGAAATTGATCGTCTGGATGGGCTGCCAGAAGCTCTTCTACGAGCTGCTCCGTATAACGCCCTTTGCCGGTCTTGTTTTTTTTGACGGCTTCCCGAATGTCGATGGCGATGATCATAGGTGTATGATAGGTCCCTCACGGGACTCTCTGCTGAATCCGCTTGTGCATTGTACCACAGTTTGGTAGGCTTTTGGCAGATATGTCAAAGTCACGCATTATTGATCGGATTAAGGAGTTCACTGGTGAGCAGAAATTTGTTTTCTACGGCTCGCTCGCGATGATGGTGGGTGTTTTTCTGCCGTGGTACTCCGATCTGGATGCGTTCCGGACCGGCGAGACGTTTTTGGGAATGACGGGGCCGCTCTATCTCGTGGGAGTTTTGATTCTCGGACTTGGAGTTGTCTCATGTGCCGCGATGTTTAGTCACAGTGTTCGTGAAAAAATGGAGCGATTTTTTTCTACGCTTGGAAATTTTTATGTTATGGCGGCGGGATTTTCCGGATTTCTATTATTGCTCACAAACTCCGTCTATTTTCATCCAAAGTTTGGGGTCAATATTTCTATTAAGGAGACGCGGATTGGGATGATGCTCTG
>CAYHPV010000162.1:0-2426 GCA_964358735.1 uncultured Candidatus Peribacteria bacterium
GATTTTCGATCCAAAAGAAGAAAAAAATCAGGAAAAAATGAAAAAATATATTCAGGAACTTTTTGAAAAAAGAAAAGAAAAGGGCATGACCATAGAAGAAGGGCGAGAAAAAATGCAACTCCCCGACTACATCGGATGCATGATGACCCACCTCGACGAAGTTGACGGAATGGTCTCGGGTGCCACATCACACTCAGCAGATTTTCTGATGCCAATTTTTCAGATCATCGGAACCAAAGAAAAATTTCACAAAGTTTCCGGCGTCTTTTTTATGCTGATGCAGCAGCGATTCATGCTCTTCGCCGACTGCTCGGTGATCGTCAATCCAGATGCACGTGACCTCGCGAATATTGCCTTGGATACGGCACAAACCGCGCGTCGCTTTGGTATCGAACCTCGTGTGGCACTCCTCTCCTACTCCACCCACGGCTCAAGCGCGGATGAATCAATTAAAAAAATTCCTGAGGCACTCGCCATCATCAAACAAGAAGAACCATCACTGCTTGTCGATGGAGAAATCCAGCTCGATGCCGCCGTCGTTCCAGACATTGCCGCACGAAAATTTCCAGATTCACCTCTTCAAGGAAATGCAAATATCCTCGTATTTCCAGACCTCAATAGTGCCAATATCGGATACAAACTCTGCGAACGACTCGCAAAAGCCGACGCGATCGGACCGATACTTCAAGGCTTACGAAAGCCAGTAAACGACCTTTCACGAGGATGCGACTGGGAAGACATCGTTCACGTCGCTGCCATTACGGCCTGCGAAGCTCTCTCTACTGACTACGACACGAAAGAATATCAGTAACCTCCCTCACCATGCTCATTCTCGTCTTCAACGCCGGCTCATCAAGTCTCAAGTGTCAGCTCGTCGATGCCAAGCGCGAAAAAATATTATTTTCCTCGATCATCGATCGACTCGGTCATAAGAAATGTGAGTTTCGCATGGAAGTAGGTGCCAAAAAACTGACCACCAAGCCAAAAATAAAGACCGTCTCGCAAGCCGTATCACTCACCTGTGAGTTTCTTTTTAGTCAGAAAATTTTCAAAAATCAGAAAATCGAGGCCATCGCACATCGTGTCGTTCATGGTGGAGAAAGCTACTACGATCCAACTATTATCAACGCAAAAGTTCTCGCAGAACTCACCAAGCTCAAAGAGCTCGCCCCACTCCACAATCCACCAAACATCGAAGGTATCAGGGCCGCCCAAAAAATATTCAAAAAACTTCCACAGATTGCGGTCTTCGACACCGGCTTCTATAAAGAGCTGCCGATTCACGCCTATCTCTACGCCGTTCCGGTGGAGTGGTATACGCATTTTGGCGTACGACGGTACGGCTTTCACGGCATCAGCCACGAGTACGTCACGCAGATCGCGGTCAAAAAACTTCGCGGATTCCTCCGGCTCGGAAGTGTGAAAAAAACACGTATCATCTCCTGTCACCTTGGAAACGGTTGCAGCATTACGGCATCCATCAACGGAAAAGCGCTCGACACGAGCATGGGCTTCACGCCACTCGAGGGTATTCCGATGGGAACACGCTCGGGAAATATCGACCCGGCACTCGTCCCATACCTCGCGAAAAAACTGAAAATCTCCGCGGAAAAAGTGATCGACCTGCTCAATCGTGAGTCAGGACTCAAGGGTCTCTCTGGCATCTCAAGCGATATGCGCGACATTCATGCGGGCAATCTCAAAAACGACCCGGCCACCCAGCTCGCCTACACGATCTACGTCTATCAGATCGCAAAATACATAGGTGCGTACGCCACAGTCTTGGGCGGTCTCGACGCCCTCGTTTTCACGGCTGGTGTGGGCGAAAACGCCACCTATCTTCACAAAGATATTCTCAAAAAACTCGCGCACCTCGAGAAATTCAAAACATATATTATTCATACGCAAGAAGAGCTCCACATCGCGATGAAAGCACGACAACTTCTCTCTACGATAAAAAAATAAACAATGGGAACGATACAAAAAGTTGCCATCATCGGCGGAGGCGCAGCAGGACTCATGGCAGCGGTAACCATTGCCGAGTCACCAAAGGCATCAAATTTCGAAGTTCATCTCTTCGAAAAAAACGCATACCTCGGCGCGAAAGTGATCATCAGTGGTGGTGGACGATGCAACGTCACCACCGGATCGGCACTCACCAATAGTCGTCACGATATCGATGCACTTTTAAAAAATTATCCACGCGGCGCCAAATTTCTCATGTCCGCATTTTTCCAATATCCACCGCAGTCAGTGATAGACTGGTTCGAGTCACATGGAGTTCCACTGAAAATTGAAGAAGATCTGCGAGTTTTTCCAACATCAGACAATGGAAAAGATATCGTCGGCGCTCTGGAACGAACCCTCAAAATCAACAACACGCACATTCATCTCAATACAAACATTACCTCGATTGAAAAAATCGG
>CAYHPV010000163.1:0-2406 GCA_964358735.1 uncultured Candidatus Peribacteria bacterium
GAATATGAAAAATTGTCCATTCCAATTTATAAAAAAACCACCACGCGCCCGCAAAGACAACAATCACTACGATGATAATAATGGGGAATGCTTTTTTCATCTAGACTTTAATCATCCCACGAACCATCACGCTTGGGAAACCTTCACGTTGCTTCCGTCACTGGCCTTCCTCCTCGGTGCTTAGTTCATAGGAAGATCAAGGGTAGTTTCTCCCGTCTCCCGTTATCGGAATTTTTTCACCAAGGTACTTCGGCTTCGTGTGAAACATGAGATTGAATACTGCTTTCTCATTGGCAAGAATTTCCCGAAGATAGTTACGAAAGAGCACCGTGCCGACATCGGCTCGTACTCCATAGGCATCCACTCCAAGAGAGCGGGCGATAAAAACCGCGCGGGGTAAATGAAATGATTGCGTAGTGATCAGCATGCTCGTTACTCCGAAAATGTCGCGAGCGCGATACATACTGCTGTAGGTATCGAAACCTGCATGATCAAGAAAAATATCCTGATCAGGAACGCCCTGACTGAGAAGATATAGACGGACAGGATTTACTTCATTGTGGGTAACAGTACTATTGTCTCCTGAAACAAGAATTTTCTTTACTTTCTGTGCCTTATACAAGGAGAGTGCTGCGTCGATACGGTCACGAAAAATTGGAGAAAGCACGCCGCCAGAAAAAACGGCCGCACCAGGAATGAGCACAACTTCGGCTTCCGGCGCATCTTCACTGCCGTCGTACATATATGACCGCGTGGACACAAAAACAAGAAGATTGATCACGAGGATAGCACAAAGAAGCACTCCAAAACTCATTGCACCATAGCGGAGGATGCGTTTCATTTCAATAGTATATGCTTTTTACCCATACATCGCGATGAAAAGCAATTTCGCAAAAAATTTGCAAGTACGGGGAATTGGGAAATACGTCTGTTCCGGTGCTTCTTGATCGCTCCAAACAAAACGAGACTGCTCGGGGACTGGGACGACGTTGGAACTATTCTGAGCCAACGGAAGCACCAATTCTCATTTCCATCTCAGGGAATGTTGCACCACTTTTCATTTTAAATTTCTCATCAGTCCATCTCCTTCCTGTGTCTTCAAAACCAAGGCGTTTGTAAAATTCAATAGCATTGTTATTGCGGGTAACAACTTCAACAGTTGTATCTTTTGTAAGATCAATAAATTTCAATACCTCGTCCCAAAGTTTACTACCGACACCCTTACCTTGATATTCTGGTAAGACGTAGATTGCTTTTAACTGATTCTTCTCTTCACAAAGAATCACCAAACATACCCCAGCGATTTTTTCTTCAACTTTAGCAACAAAAAATCTTTGATTTTGTAATTCGAGACCATTCTCAATTCTTTTTCTTGATTTCTCTATCCCCTCTGGAGAAAGTTTTTCTTTATAATAATGTTCAACATCATCAATAGATACACCTGCTTCTTCGTTAGGATATGTTGCTAACCACGTTCTATAAAAAACTCTTTGAATTTCTTCAGCATTATTGGGTTTTGCAATTCCAACTTCTATTTCAAGCTTTTCTTTGTTTTGCATAGATTCTATACAAAAAGTATACCAGATTGCATGCACCCAGGAATCGAACTAATTTAAAGTTGAGAATTAAGGCTAAAAAACTAGACTACTGTGTTTGCTAGAAAAAGTTCGAACATATTTCCGCAATAATCCGACTGATGATTAAGTTCGAGAGCGAGGACAACTCAGTGTCACGAGTCACTAAGCTTTTTGACGCAAAGACCGACAAAAATCTAAGTGCTCTCGACCCCGACTCGGTACCTCGTAAAACCTCGGCATACCTCCGTCTTGCGAGAGTCTGCCGAAACCATGTTTCGCTAATCCGACTCTCGCACCCCTGCTCGCTCCGCTCGTCGCCCCTCAGCATCTCCGG
This sequence comes from uncultured Candidatus Peribacteria bacterium, assembly GCA_964358735.1. Classification (GTDB taxonomy): domain Bacteria; phylum Patescibacteriota; class Gracilibacteria; order UBA1369; family UBA12463; genus CALREA01. The sequence continues at coordinate 1,912 of CAYHPV010000163.1, forward strand.
CTCCTGATTTTTTTCCGCCCCGCCATAAGAAAACTACGATAAGGATGGATATGCCGGTGGGGCTCTGTCCCACCCTTACCGGAGTGGCAGAGCCCACTCCTCTCGGGTGATGCCACGCGGGGGTGCTTCCTCCGCGAGTGTGTACGCCGTCTATCATTTCTCTCTCCGATTAGGTGTTGGTGGTCACCTCCGTGTGCTATTCGCGCTCGAGGTCGTTGGTGTTGGACGCACCCTCAGCCATCCGGCCTCGGGCATTTCCGCTAGGGCTACTCGCGCCTAGATGCCACGGTGCGGGCGTTTGCCGAGCTGTGCGTTTTCGCTTTGGAGCTGAACGGCTCATTTCCTGCCATATGAGCCGTTCAGGTTTTTGGGCTCGGCACGCTCCGCCTCTAGTTGGGGCGAGGGCTGACCCTCTCCCCAGCGTCGTTCTCCTCCTCGTAGTGGTAGTTCGTGTATTCAGTGCATTACTGTGTTTTGCCTTATTTTGAGCCATTA
>CAYHPV010000164.1:0-2379 GCA_964358735.1 uncultured Candidatus Peribacteria bacterium
ATCCGCGGTATGCCAAGGCGAAGGGTCGCTTGCTCGACCAGACGACCTATGCGTCACTTGAACATGGCGTGGGTCTTGAGATGCAACTTGAGGGTCCTGACTTTGATCCTATTAAGCGATATCCTCAGTTTGAGGATCGTATTGCTCGTGTCTATGTGGATCCGATGGCTGGTATCACGTCGGCACTTTCAAAGTTGAATAATCCCAATGATCATGTTTGGCTCCAGCTCGTGATGCGCCCGCTCGATGACAAGTGGCGTCTGGGGTATACGCGGACTGCGTGGCTCATGAATCAGGGAATTTTTGGAAATATCGAAATATTCCAAGACATCTACGCGAATATTCTCTGTACCCGTAAGCTCCATCTCCGCGTCATTTTTTTCCCTTTGTATTTTATATTTTGGCTGCGTGCGGTTTTTGCGGGTACCGGTAAGGATATTTTTTCTCTCGCTGAAAAACAGGAGTCCGCTGAGCTTTCTGAGGAGGCGACCTCTAAGCAGCATGAAAAAGAGTCGGCCGATACGGCTCGTATGGATAAGATCGTGAAGCTTATGTATGAGGTGAATTTGCGCGTGGTCTATGTGCCACACGAAAAAGATCTCGATGGCGGTGAAGAGAAATTGCAGGAAATTCTTGGCTCTTTCAAGCAGTTCAATCTGCCATTTTTGAATGGGATTACCGATCGTGAATTCGTTATGGACTCGTCGATCGTGGAGAAGTTTCGGATGCGCTGGATGCACGAACCTTTTGCCCTGAATAGCGAGGAGCTTGCGACGATCTGGCACCTGCCAAATCAGCTCGTCCAGACGCCTTCTATCTGCTGGGTGCGTTCAAGGAAGCTTGAGCCACCCCACGACCTTCCTACCTCAAAGAACTCTGATCTTACCGATCTGACACATATCGGAAAGACCGATTTTCGTGGGCGGCGTGATGAGTTTGGTATTTTGAATTCTGACCGACGAAGGCACATGTACATTATCGGTAAAACCGGTATGGGAAAGTCTACGTTGCTTGAAAATATGATTTACTCCGATATTCTCGCGGGAAAGGGCGTGGGTGTCATTGATCCGCACGGCGATCTGGCTGAGCGCGTTTTGGACTTTATTCCTTCGCACCGGACCAATGATGTCGTGATTATTGATCCGTCCGATCGGGAGTTTCCGGTGGCGTTTAATATGCTCGATAATGTTGATCAGAGTTTGAACTCCATTGTCTGTAGTGGACTGGTGGGGATTTTCAAAAAACTCTACGCTGAGAGCTGGGGTCCGCGCTTGGAACACATTTTACGAAATACTATTTTGACCGTTTTGGATAATCCTAATGCCACGATGCTCGCGATTATTCGTATGTTGCAGGACCAGGAGTTCCGTCAGAAGATGGTGCGAAAGGTGGATGATCCGATTGTGAAAAATTTCTGGGCGCATGAGTTTGAGCGGCTGAGCGAAAAGCAGCGCATGGAAGCGATTTCTCCTATCTTGAATAAAGTGGGACAGTTTCTCTCGAGTTCGATTGTTCGCAATATTGTGGGTCAGCCAAAGAGTGAAATTGACCTGCGATATGCCATGGATCACCAACGGATTGTGATTGTGAATTTGTCGAAAGGGCGCATTGGTGAGGATAACTCGGCGCTTTTGGGTTCGATGATTATTACGAAGTTCCAGCTCGATGCCATGAGTCGTGCCAATATTCCCGAGCGAGATCGTGTGGATTTTTATCTCTATGTCGATGAGTTTCAGAACTTTGCGACCGAGTCTTTTGCCACTATTTTGTCTGAGGCACGAAAATATAAATTGAATCTCACCATTGCGAATCAGTATATTGCCCAAATGCCCGAGGAGGTTCGCGATGCGGTCTTTGGGAATGTGGGCTCGCTGATTTCTTTCCAGCTTGGTTTTGATGATGCCGAACATCTTTCTGGTCAGTTTAGCGAGGAGGTTTTGCCGCCCGATCTGGTTTCTCTCAGTAAATATACCGCGTATATGAAATTGTTGGTCGAGGGAATGCCGTCGAAGACGTTTTCTATGGCGGCCCTGCCACCGGTGGATGTCGCCCCCGATGTCGGCCGCCGCGAAAAAATCGTCCGCATCTCCCGCGAGCGATTTAGCAAGCCCCGTGAGATGGTGGAAGATAAAATCAGGAGGTGGTCGGTGAATGGAGGGGGACGGGAGGAAATTTCCGAGACATAGCTTTTAGCTTTTTTAGTTTAACTTAGGATTGGTTTCTTTTAGAAACCTTTGCCCTATCCTATGCATTGCGTTAGGTGACAATGCACTTGCCCGTTCAATTCTTCGTTGCAAAGCAATCTATTCTTCAACATATAGCGGCCTTACTGCCCACGTTACATCTCAATTAGTATAGGTGTACTCTCCTAAAAAAACT
>CAYHPV010000165.1:0-2355 GCA_964358735.1 uncultured Candidatus Peribacteria bacterium
AATACGTTCTCGGGTCTTGTACTCACCGCCCGTCAAGCCACGAAAGTTGTTAATGCCCCAAGGCTCTTCGGGGACAAAGGCAGGAACAATGATCAGGGCTAAGTCGTAAAATAGTTGCGACTTCTTGGTGGAGACACTAAGAAACAAAATCGGCTATATGCTGGAAACACTGGGGAACGTGGGCTACTCATGATATACTTTTGTATATGATGCGTGAAAATGCTCTACGTGATGCCCGATTATCTATCGGGATGCCAGTCAATCAGCAGGGAAGTCTTCGTGACCCCTCAGAGACTACACGCCGGACTCCTCCTTCTCAAGAGGAAATAAAAGCCTATTTGCAAGCAACGCTGCATGATGGAACATACAGTTCCAATCATCGGTTTCGCATATCGCAGAAAGGCACATCATGGCTCAAGCATCTTAAAAAGATGTTTCGAGAGCTTGGGTATAATTCTTGGATATATCACGAAGGTAAGGATCGAGATGTTTACATTCTCGAAACTTTAGCCAATTTTCTGGATTTTTCTTTTGACCCCATGGGTCTAAGAGTTCCAGAAACACAGAGCGCGTATATCCGAGGATTTTTTGACGCCGAAGGTGGTATACCACATTCGACGTCAGCCAGATTCTACATTCAGCTTTGTCAAAAAGACAAAGTGAAAATGGAGAAATTGAAATTAATGCTTCAGCGGTTGGGCATCGCGTCAGGGGTTGTTCACAATCCTAGTCAACGCGTCGATCCAAACTATTGGAGACTGTTTATTTCAAGTCGATCGTATCTGGATTTTATTCGGATCATCGGAACATGGCATCCAAGAAAGATAAAAATTCTTGAGAAGAGGAAGATGATATAGTCCATGCCTTATGGCGACATAGGGAACGACATGAACAAGGCATCCCTAGCGGAAGCTGGGGATGGATCACCTCCTTTCTGGAGTACATCTGCCGGAAGGCAGAAACAGGTTCCAAATCTCTGATTTGGGATCAAATTCTCATTCGATTCGTCGAGTGAGCGGATACGACATTCCGCTTCTTGTCACATATATATTGTGAAACAATAGACGAAAAACTCGCTATGATCAGTAGGGAGTTTTTTTGTTTTTTTGTCCCTCAATTTCTTCTGGTAAATGACCTTGACGCTTAGACGCGAACTCGCTACAATGCCTTCACACAAGGCATTTATCTTTTGTTTTGTATGTCTCTCGACCGACTTATTGATCTCGCAAAAAAGACCGGCGATCGCCTAATTGTTCATGATCCCGTGCACGGGCGTGATGTGGTGATCATGGATATTGAAAAATACGAGGAACTCCACCTCGTCGGTACGCGTGCGACAAAACATCTGTCTGACAGCGAACTCCTCGACCAGATCAATCGCGACATTGCGCTCTGGCGGGCGCGGCAGCAGGATGCGCTTGATGAGGAATTGGAAGAGGATGAATTTTTGGAAACCGATGAGGACGGACTTTCTGGTGCCTTCCCGGAGTCTTCACCATGGCACAGCACGCAGCAGATGTTTGGGGACTACGGAGTCTCAGGAAAGAAAAGTAGCACTCCAAACAAACAAACTGCTCTCGCGGATGATGTATTTGATGGCGATGAGAGAACCAAACAAGAGGACGAGGATGTGAGCGAAGAGCGAATTGTGACGCCGCTTCCATATCGGAATGAGGGTGGAGTCAAATGGACGGAAGAACCCTCACTTGGAGGTGATGAGCCGGTGTTTTACGAGGAGCCGGTGTAACCTCTCCCTTACCCTCCCCTATCACCGTCATAGCGGGATCCCGCAGAGGCGGGACCAGGGGAGGGAAGAAATAGTACGCGCGCAGCATATCATTGCCTAGCGCCCAAGTCAGTCCCCAAGTCAGGGCTTGACGGTTCCCGAAGGATACGATATAATCATCCCGGCACAAAAAAGGTGCTTTTTTTACCAAAAAATTCGTTTTCATTCGCAACTATTTTCACCCCCGCTGGATAACAAATCTGTCTCGACCACTCGATGACAGTGCGGGCATGAGTTTTCGTATGGCAGAATTTCAACGCGTGAAGCCACACGTGAACGTGGGTACCATCGGTCACGTCGACCACGGCAAGACCACGACGACCGCCGCCATCCTGCAGGTGGCCGCGGCGCACGGGCTCCAGGCTCAGGTTAAAGGCGTCGATGATCTCGATAAAGCGCCAGAGTCCAAAGCGCGCGGCATCACGATCGCAACCGCGCACGTCGAATATGAGACTGCCAATCGCCACTACGCCCACGTGGACTGTCCGGGACACGCGGATTATGTGAAGAACATGATCACCGGCGCCGCGCAGATGGACGGCGCCATCCTCGTCGTCTCAGCGGCCGAC
>CAYHPV010000166.1:0-1121 GCA_964358735.1 uncultured Candidatus Peribacteria bacterium
AAGATCGAGCCTAAAGCACGGGGCCGACGCACTTAAAAGACGCGCGGGAAGAAGTCAGGAATCAGGACTCCGGAATCAGGGGGACAGGAATCAGGAAAAAACGGCTTGCTTTTATGTAGATAAAGAAAAAAGCCTCCAGCAATTCAGGAGGTTCAAAATGGTAATTTATTCACTTTCTAATTTTCGGTCATATCAACTTTCATTGGAATTTCATCGTCGGTGTCGGGAGTATTCACTACCGGGATATTTAAAGAATCAGCTTTTGCGTGCCGCAAGTTCGGTGAGTTTAAATTTAGCCGAGGGTTGCGGCAAGGATAGTGACAAAGAGCGATATCGATTTTATTCGATCGCAATGGGCTCGGTTCGTGAAGTTCAAGCCGCACTAGATCTTGCTCCCACGCAAAACGCCGCACTCAAAAATCTAGCCGATCAACTCGGTGGAGCGGTCTATCGACTTTGTTCAAAAAAGAACCAGATCCAGAACTAGCCTAAACGCGACAAAAAATAATCCAGTGTAACTGAACCGAGTTCGAGCGAAGCGAGAACAAGGCCTTGGGCATCAGGATCAGTTATGCGACAGAGAGCCGATCCAGATTTTTGATTATGGCCTCGTACTGGGATTGACGGCGGACATTGCTGCATAGTTTTAAAATTTTGGTGCCGCTCGCATTAACAATTCTTCCAGCCACGGCAATCCATTCAAAACGCAGGGTTTTGAGCGACTCAAATTCAAAGATATTGGTCCTGCTCGTTGTTTTGTCGCGGGCTTTTGCGATGCCGGTGTCGATCTGGAAGTTTCGTACGAGGTTATAGCCAAGTAGCGAGATCTGCTGATATGCACCGTTACCTTGGTAATCGCGCGTCGGAATGACGTCGAAACCGAACTCGCCCTTGATTTCAGCGATCTGGTGTTCCATTGCTGATCTTCCGTTGTAGAAGTCCCACAGATGATCGGCGCGAAGCGTTTTGTTTGTCTGAATCACGCTGTATTCGTAAATTCCGTCATCTGGCGTGAATAAGTCGAGCTGCGTATATTTTTTACCATCAACCTTCTCGGATACCTTGTGACGAATCACTGTAAATTCCACAACGCGGTTCCAGCTCCCTTTGAGAAATAGGCT
>CAYHPV010000166.1:1131-2335 GCA_964358735.1 uncultured Candidatus Peribacteria bacterium
GACGATAAAGCCTCCGAGTGGTGATGCCAATACTTGGTAGCGTTGATCGCTGGCTTCAGGCCAGTCCATTGACACATCGGCACTTTCACCGCGTACTCAACACTATTGCGATCGAGCCATGAGAGGATTTTATGCTGAAAGAAGGCCGCATCAAGACGAACTTCAATCTTAACTCCTGGGACCATCTCGCGAACCTGACGAATACAATCTTGGATGAGTAGCAGCGCTCCCTTTGTATCGTGAATGTTGCCCGGCCTGTTTTTTACTTGAAGGAAGTGGCCAGTCTGAGCGACGTGACAGAGCAGTGGATAATAGCTTGGAGCGTAGCGCTTGTGTGGATTGTATCCGCGAAAAGCCCATCCAACTTTGTGTCCAGTAGTCAATACGGTTCCGTCAAAATCCAATGTAATGCGTGAGAGCTCTAGGTCCTTGAGTTTGGAGGCAACAATTTCTGAATTCAGCGAAGCAAGCACCTGAAGCGAATCGTTTGTGAACTGACCGAGCCATCTGCTGATGGTACGGTCAGAGGGAATAGATGCAAGACCGCAGAGCCGCTTGACGAGTGGGTCATCAGCTAAAAATGCAACGTGGCGTAGTCGTCTTCCGCCGGTTAGCCATAGAGCAATAAAGAGTAGTATGAAGTCAGTTACACCGTAATCACCAGATAGCTTATGCGCCCGAAACGCCCGCCTGATGCGAAAGTTGAGACCGATGAGTCTAAAATAGCGGGTAAAGAGCTCAATCCCTGAGTAGCTCGATAGATCCTGCTTTGTGAACTCGACAGCAAGATCGCTCTTGCTTTGGGAATGTAAAACGTGTTTTTTTAATCTCACTGGAAGTGACCTTTTGTTGGGTGTTATTTTTTGTTTGTTGCAATTCAAAAGGTAGCCGAAGCGAGGGTCATTTCCACCTCTTTTTTTTGCCATCACCAAACTTCATAAAAAGTATTGAGTCACTGATACCCGCTACTGTCGCCGATACTGAATCCGAACACTGATCATCGAATCCGGAAGCTGAACCCCAAACTCCTGGCATGCCCGCGGCCTGGTTCTCGCTTCGCTCGAACTCGGTTCAGTCACACTGGGTTATTTTTTGTCGCGTTTAGGCTAGTGAGATGAGGAGTCAACCGGATGTAACAGAATACTGCGCATTCCGTCACATCCGGCTGACCGAAGCAGGAGTGCGGTGAGATTCTGTCGTTCCT
>CAYHPV010000167.1:0-2313 GCA_964358735.1 uncultured Candidatus Peribacteria bacterium
TCATTGCTTTCAAATTTGGGGATAAAAATAGAACCCATAGATTCACCCTGCTCTTCATGATATTTTATTATCGCTGATGCTATTGTTTTGTGGTTTGAAATCTCATCACTTCCTGCATTTACGGTAATCGCGGCAATGCCTTTATTTTGTGCTTGAGCTATCAAAACCTCCATAATACTCTTGAATCCTATATCCCAATCCATTACTACCGGAATTTGTATGGCATCCAAGTGCCATATTTTATTTTTTTTATTTGTCTCTCTTACATAAAGATAGATGTTGCCTCTATGATTTCCATTTGCATCAAAAGCTTTAACATTAAAAAGAGATATTGATACTTTATTGAATGGCAGTGGTTTACCATCCGTACAGTCTCCACTTACTTTTCCTGGATTTTTGTCAAGCTCGAGGTTTGGTCTACCGTCGAGATACCACTTTTCCGCGTGCTCTTCTTTAGACCGAATTAATTTATTTCTCGTTTTCGTGAAGAGTTGATTCCATCTTTGCACCCACATCTTTTCCAGTTGCAACAGATCTACTAAAATTTTTACTAGATGCTTTGTTCTCTTTATTTTTCCCTTAATCTCCTTCATTCGTGTATTAAATTTTGTTTTTTCTTCAACGGTTCCCGCATGTGATAATTGAATTTTTATGCTTGTTATTTCTGCAAAATCCGGATACTCACTCAAAGATAACTCTTTGAGTAATCCTAATACTGCTTCAGTGCTGGATGTGTTATCTATTTTTATTGCGATTTTTTGAAGCCCTACGTGCTCCAATAGTTTCTTAAACCAATACATCAAAAAGTCACCTACTGTTCCCTGAATTGACTCAATGACAGCAGGATTCTCACTTTCGTTAAGGTAAACATCGCGAGCCAAATCACCAGCCAAATAATATTCTAAAAAATTTCTTAATAAAATTTTATGGCTTTCATTTCTCCATTCTACCTCATCGACCATTACTCCTCTTGCCTGCTCTATGGCATCCAATAGCTTTACATCGCTATCAGCTTCATATTCTCCTTTTTCCTCAATTTCAAAGGCCATATCAAATAATAATTTTTCGATTGTTTTCGTGACACCATTGGAGGGCGTATTATAAAAATCGAATGCTGGGAGATCTCTATCCTCACCATCCTCTTGATATTTCTCTAGATATTTTTCTTCATATGCATCCCATAAGCTATTGCTGATAGCAGATAGCTCATAACCTATACTTTTCACCTCATCAGTAGTCATGCCTAACTTGATGCACACCTGGCCCAATATTGGCAAAATATCGTCTGTACTTCCAAATCCACCAATTGAATCACTCGATATACCATTCACACTTTTTTTTAATTCTATAACGATTTTCTTCGCCTCTACTGAAGAGAGGGGTCTGATTATATCAGCTCCTCGAAAAACATCTATTGATACTTTTTCGAAAGGCACGTCTCTTGCTTTTCTTTCCTCTCCCTCTTTTCTTTTGTCAATACTCCCTCGCTTCATAACATGGCCCGCTTCGTTACGAACATAGCCAATTGTCATCAAGACTTCTTGAGGAATAGCATCTAGCTTGCTAAATTGACGAAGAAGCGTCATCAGTTGATCACTATTGTTTTGTTGACTCCCTGTGTTTTGATCTACCGTATTGCCCATAGGGCATATTGTACCTATTTATTAATTTTTGTCAATAGTTGTGGCACGATTCGCTCATAACGGGGTGATCATCCCCTGATGAATTTTTCTGACCGTGGAAGCTGAGCGTAGCTTTGGGTGGGTGGTGAGGCTGGATGGGAGCGGGTTGCCGGAGGCGATGGTCATGATGATTTGGGTGCTGTGCGGGAGGGTGTCGTGGAGGAGTGCGAAGAGATTGTTTTTGCGCGTGGCGTCGAGCTCGGAGAAGATATCGTCGAGGAGAATGATGGGCGTGTCCTGGGTTTTGGTGGTAATCCAGGCGATTTCAGCTTTTTTGAGCTCCATGAGAGTGCTACGGAGTTCGCCACGGGAAGCGGTGAGCTCGACGGGCTGATCGTTGATTTTTAGCTTTAGATCGTCGCGATGAGGACCTATGGAGGTGTGGGTGGAGCGAGTGTCGCGGGGGCGGGCTTCGCGGAGGGCTTCTTGGAAATGGGACTGGATGCTTTTTTCGAGGGGGCTTGCATTATTTCCTTGGTGATGTTCTGTCTGGTTTCCGGCACGTGCCCGAAGCTGACTCTGGTTGCCGTATTCTTTATTTGAGTTCTTATTCGTGCTCGGGCACAAGCTAGAAAATATCGTACACTCATAGTCAATCTCATACGGCGCCTGAAGCTGAGATTTGAGAAAT
>CAYHPV010000168.1:0-2221 GCA_964358735.1 uncultured Candidatus Peribacteria bacterium
CATTACCTGCCGAGGTAAAAATCAACAGCATTAAATTATCTATACCGCACGTGCAAAGATGCTTTATCATGTTTTATGTCTCTGACAAGCGTCTCAAGCGCACGGCTTGAAAGTAACTGCACTTGATTCACCAACAACTCTTCATTCTCCGGCGTCACCACCGAGACGATGCGTGCCAGTTTATTCACACTTACGGTTCCATTAATAAGTAGCTCTTGCAACCTGGATGTTTCTTCGAGAGCCTCTTTCACCGAGAGGACATTTTTCACCTGGGCCTCACTCACTCCACCGACTCTCGCAGCAAACTCAACAATACTCCCGCACCCATGCTGCTCATACAATTTTCTTTTTGCAATCTCCGGCAGTGTTCCTAAAAACTTTCTCCTCCACGAAAGTGCCTCTTTCCCATAGCGAAGAGCGGCGCTGAGAAGCTGACTATCGGACCAATCTGCGAAGGAGGATGGTACTGAAACTGGCGAACCTTGTATCTGATTAACCATAAAATAAAAAAGTTAAGAAAAATAAAACCCCACCAAAAACCAACCGATCACCCTTCCGTGATCTCTGTTGGCGGGCATTTTATTCTCAAAACTTCTACGTGCCGCTGCATCTAAATGCACCTAAATACTAGCAGAAACAAGCGGATTCAGCAGAGAGTCCCGGGAGGGGCGAAAAAACCAACAATTCCAACTTGCAAAATGAACAAAATTGTTACGCAATATATCGCCACAAATCGCAGCAATAAGCCAAATTTTCAGGTTTGCAAAACCAATAAAAATAGTACGCAGCGACTCGGGCATGCAAATTTCACCACCCCTCCCTCGAAACGCTCACCCGATGCGCATCACTCGATTCCCGCAGCAGCTCAACCAAACTCAAACCAAGCACGGGATGCACCATCTCTCCCGCAATTTCCGCAAACGGCACGAGCACAAAATTCCGCAGATGCATAAAAGGATGAGGAACAACGATCTCGCGCAAAGAATCACGAGGCGTAGAGCCATTCCAGCCAATCGCCACCCCACCATAGATCAAAATATCAATATCCATGGTTCGCGCACCCCAGCGCTCTCCTCGCACCCGCCCGAGCAACCGCTCCACCTCCATACAAACATCAAGCAACTTCTCCGCACTCAAATCGGTCTCCACCTCCACGACGGCATTCAAAAAATTCTGACCAGCACCACCCTCCTGCCACTCCCCCTTGACCGGCTCCGTCTCATACAGCGACGACTTCCGAACAGCCACAGCTCCCCGCTCCTCCAGAAGTACCACCGCATCTCGCATCAATCGCGAACACTCACCACAATTCGATCCAAGACCAAGAAAAATTCGCTGCATCATCCTTAAAAATAAATAATGCTCACCCATCTGCCCGGACGGCAACCGAAGACCCCTCGGTCTCCCACAGCCGCACCTCATATAATCGCACGCCAAAACCCGTCTCACCAGCAACACGACGAGCATCAATCGTCTCACCATCCTTCAAATACCCCCGCATCTCTTCGCTCAAATTTGGATCGCTCACCTCCTCACGCAAAAGCGCAGGCATCCCCTCCAGCTCCTTCCAAATCCACTCGCACACTCGTTCCGCCGAAGGATTTTCAAACAAATCATTCAAATGATAATGGTCAAGCTTATCAATAACCCGACGCACCACCACGCGCTTCAGTATGCCAAAATCAAGCACGAGATCATTCGCGCCAATCGGACCCTCCACCGTCACCGCCAGTCGATAAGAATGGCCATGCAATCGCTCACACTTACCATAGTATTTCGTAAGAAAATGAGAAGCATGAAATGTAAACTCTTTCGTGACAAACATACTTGAAAAAATAAAAGAAACACCTACAATACAAGACAAGCATAACACAGCTAAATTTTCCGGCAAATATCGAAGCCGATCCCCCCCTATCTCCCCTGTATGCTCGAACGATCTCACGAAAACCCTACCATGCGCGTGCATATACGCGGTCGGGGGTTAGTTATTGATACCACCCTTCAAAATCCAGAACCAAATCGAGCCTTCAAACGAGCTCTCACAGAAAAAACCAATACCAATCCGCTCCTCATACGGGATGCTCACGAGCTCCAACGAAGAAATGGAAAAGGTGCTCTCGCATTCAATACCAAACCGGATCAGCATACACAACGCTATGGCATCGATTATGATGAAGGAGTAACAAGTCTTGGCGGCAACGGCATCAACGTCGGCATCGCC
>CAYHPV010000169.1:0-2183 GCA_964358735.1 uncultured Candidatus Peribacteria bacterium
GTTCCATTGACGAGTTCCGCGCAGGCGAGCTGCGCCTCGGGGGGATAGTAAATGGGTTTCTGGGGTCGGTCAGGATAGGTGATCTTGCCATCCTTGATGTTGGTGTATTTTTTGACATTGTAGATACTGAGGGTGGGACGACCCTCGACGTAGGGGCCGAAGTACATGGCTCCGGTATTCGTCATGGTTCGTGTCACCGTGGCCGCTCCGAAAATAGATTTTTCTGGGTTGAAGGTCACCGGAGTGGTGTCACCCGCGAGGGGGATGCAGGTCGCGGTGGCGGCGTGGGCGATAGGTGCGCGGGAGAGAATCAGTGCCAGCATGGTTGCGCTTAAGAGCATGGCAAAAACCAACGCGATGCTCAGGGCATTGCTATATATATTGCGAGAAAGAACGGCGGTGTGCGTGAGTGGGGTTGAGGGTTTCACGAATGAAAGTATAGCGGATTTCTATTTTAAGAACAATTCGCATTCTCGTGACTTCGCGAGATGAAATCGGTATACTTTTGCACGTATACTTTTGTGCGCTAGGTAACTTTAAAAAAAATTATGAGTCGACGGTCTTTGGGAGTTTTTATACCGGTGGTGGTGATCTTTGCTTTTTTGTTTGGGCTGCAGGTCGGGAAACTGAGTAGTACCCAGGATGATGTTGAGAAAAATACGCATATCCTTTCTTCTTTTATTGATGCGGCGGTGACGCGGGATCGGGCTGATCTCTCGCTTTTTTGGGATGTGTGGAGCCGGCTGCAGGCGCACTATGTCGATCCGCATGTGCTCGATCCGCAAACCATGATCTACGGCGCGATCAAGGGCATGGTAGCTTCTCTGGAAGATCCCTATACGGTTTTTATGGATCCGCAGGAAACCAAAGAGTTCAAACATAATCTCCAGGGAACACTTCAGGGCATCGGCGCGGAGCTCACGGTGAAGGAAAAAAATCTGACGGTGATGAGTGTACTGAAGGCATCGCCGGCCGAGAGAGCGGGACTCCTGAGTGGTGATATTATTTTGAAAATTAATGATGAGCTCTCGGTCGATATGACGATTTATCAGGCGATTACGAAAATCCGTGGAGAAAAGGGGACGACGGTGCGGCTGCTACTTTTCCGCAAAAACAAGCCGGATCCTTTTGAGGTGGCGATTGTGCGCGATACGATTCATCTCGACAGCATTACCTTCGAAGATAAGGGAAAAGGCATTTTTTACCTTGGCCTTCATCAGTTTACCGATAGCACGATGATGGAACTCGGCGAGTCGATTTCCAAGATTATTCTCAAAGAGCCGAAGGGATTAATTTTGGATTTGAGAAATAATGGCGGTGGCTATCTGGAGGTGGCGATTGATGTGCTGTCTGAGCTCGTGAGTGGAAAAAAAGAGGTGGTGACGATTCGGAAACGCGATATTAAAGATGACGAAAAGAGATTTACTTCTGGGGCGGGGCGACTGGCCGGGATTCCATTGGTGGTGCTGGTGAATGCCTCATCGGCGTCGGCGTCGGAGATTGTGGCGGGGGCGATTCAGGATTTGAAACGAGGAACCGTGATTGGAGAAAAGAGCTATGGCAAGGGAAGTGTGCAAGAGATTGAAGATGGATTGAAGTTTGATGCGTCGCTGCGGGTGACGATTGCGAAGTGGCTCACGCCTTTGGGTAGGTCGATTGATAAGGTGGGTATTGTTCCGGATCAGGAGGTGAAATTGAGCGAGGAAGATCTCAAAAAAGAGCGCGATCCGCAGATGGAGGCGGCGGTTAAAATGCTGAAGAAAAACTTATTCCTTTTGTTGAATATCAGATTCTTTATAAAACTTTCGGAAATGATACAAAAACAATCATTACGAATCCCACCGTCGTCTCTTCTGGCAAATCTGGTGGTTATACTATTAATATGGAAACGAGCGCGATGAAACAGACAGGTACCTATGGATACGCTTTAGTAGAAAAATGATCTTGCAAAATCTTCAGAATAGTTGTACAGTCACACCTTACTTTGTAAAGATATCGTATGAATAAGCCATCAACTTCAGCTTTAGGATCAGGTAGAAATAGGCTTGCGGCCGCGGCATTGGCTTTGGGTGGCGCTCTTGGTATCGCAAGCAGTGCCGAAGCTGAACCACAGAAGTATCAAGGAGTGATGGTGGTGACGGGAAGAACAGCTAATGCCATTCTGGCTCATGTGGTTGATCTGG
>CAYHPV010000170.1:0-2140 GCA_964358735.1 uncultured Candidatus Peribacteria bacterium
CTCCAAGATTTAGAAGGGTTGCGCGCGTTTACGTACATTCGAACTGAGGTGGATTTGCATACCGGATATGTTGTTCATAAAGCCAGACCCATCTATCTGCGCCTCGCTCATCTTTTAGGCATTACATTTGAGGAATTAAAGTTTCTTACCCCAGACGAAATTCGAAATGGTTTGCAAAACAAAACACCAGCGGAAGAACTTCTTGCACACATAACGCCGCGACAATCATTTGCCGTACAAGTATTCGATCGCGATCAACAAAAAATTTTTACAGGCTCTGAAGCGCGCGAGATTGTACAAGAGATTGTCCGTGAATTGAATCTGGGGCAGAAAACGCTGAAAGATACTGGCATGAGTGAGCTGTCCGGTATTGGCGCCTCCCTTGGCTCCGGCACTGTGCATGGCCAGGCGCGGGTGATTGGGAGCATTTCTGAGTTAGATACCATGCAAGAGGGCGAGGTGCTGGTCGTGCCTTCCACCTCAGTTGACTATGTCGCGGCGATGAAAAAAGCCGTGGCGATTGTCACCGAAGTCGGCGGGTTAACGTGCCACGCGGCTATTGTGTCACGAGAGCTAGGAAAACCGTGCGTGGTGAATACGCACACTGCGACCAAAGTGTTTCATACTGGTGACCCTCTCGAAGTTGATGCGCGACATGGAATCGTAAGGCTCGTCAAAAAGTAGACAGACAATACCTATGCCCGAACTCCTCCACCCCATTCTCATTCTCCTTATCGGCCTCGCAACCGGCTTTGTTGATGGTACAGTTGGTGGAGGTGGACTTCTCTCCATCCCCTCACTGATGCTGCTCGGTCTGCCGCCCCAGGTCGCGATTGCGACTGATCGGCTTGGCAGTCTTGGAGAAACCCTCGCATCGCTTTCCAAATATGCCAAGGCGAAAAAAATCGTTTGGAAATACGTACCACCACTCATCATTCTCGCGATCTTCAATTCATTTCTTGGAGCAAAAATTCTTTTCACTATTGATCCGGCAACGGTACAAAAAATAGTGAGCGCCCTCATTCTCGTGCTTCTACCCCTTATTTTTATAAAGCCCAATCTTGGACTGGAACAAATTGCTACGAGCAAATGGAAAAAAATCATTGGTTTCATCATCTATTTCCTACTCATGATCCTCGCTGCCACATTCGGGGCTGGAGTCGGACCGCTCGTCGCCTACGCGTTCATGTATTTCTTCGGTTTCACCATGATTACCGCGAGTGCCACAAAAATCCTGCCATATTTTTTCTTAAGTGTTTCGTCAGTTGCCATTTTTGCCCGTCACGGCCTCATTGATTACAAAAACGGCGTTATTTTTCTCATCGGTATGACCATCGGCGGCTACCTCGGCGCCCACACCGCGCTCCAAAAAGGCGACCGATGGGTAAAACGATTGTTTGCCCTTGTCGTTGTTCTTTCCGGGATAAAATTATTGTTTTCTTGAAGATATTTCGTTCCACTATGAAAACCGAATTTGAAGCAAAAATTTTGGAGATTGATGTCGTAGCGGTCACGGAGCGACTTACGACACTCGGCTCAAAAAAGATTGATGAAATCATGCAGCGGCGCTATGTCTATGACCTCATGCCAAAAAAAGAAAATTCCTGGATCCGTTTGCGCACTGATGGCACAAAGACGACCCTGGCGATCAAAGAAATCCACGATGATACGATCGACGGGACGAAAGAGCTGGAAATCACCGTCGATGATTTTGACAAGACCCATCTTCTCCTAGAGAGGCTGGGTTATGCAGCAAAAGGGTATCAAGAAAACAAGCGTATCAGATATGAACTTGATGGCGTTGAAATCGATATCGACTTTTGGCCATTCATTCCGCCCTACCTCGAGATCGAAGGCCGGTCGGCTAGCGAAGTAGAAACTGTTATAGCCAAGCTCGGTTTTAATAAAAGCCAAACTACTTCAATCAATACCACGCATGTCTATAAAAGATACGTCATTGATATTGACTCAGCACAACAACTAAAATTTTAACAATCATATCATAAAAAGAGAACCCCATGCCGACTGTCCAGCATGGGGGGGGTGATCCGCCTCGCTTGTCATTGGTCCCGGTATTTGGAAAGCGTGGCCGCGTAGATCATCATCGCGATCGCGAGAGTACCGGCGCCGATCCACATCG
>CAYHPV010000171.1:0-2082 GCA_964358735.1 uncultured Candidatus Peribacteria bacterium
CGGATCCCACTTATCGCTCCACCAAGTTTTTTGGTTGTAGACTTTTATTGCTTTATCACTGCTATAAATTGAAATCATCTGCTCGCCGCTATAATCACATTTTCGGTGATACAGGTTTGTTTCATTGTTGAAACTTAGTCGTCTTTGTTGGCGACAGTCAGGACAGAGTGTCGGCGCTGGAATAGGGTATTTTTTTCCTGCTAAAATTGGCGAGACTTTGTCATAAAATTCTAGATCTTCGTCGGCGATCTCGAACGGTGCGGTGCATTGTGTGCAGATTTTGGTGAGCATGGGGTGGGGTTGTTACTAGGGAGTATTATCTCATGCTGTACACTTTTGTAAACTGTGGCTAACTCTCTTGGTTTTGGTGTTTTTGGTTTGTGAAGCTGAAAAAGCCTGTAAATTCGGTGTATTTTGTGCTATAATACTTGTAGAAAATGTTTTACAACATGCCATAATCTCGCCTCTATGATTCGACCGGATTTTGAACTTCTTGGACTGACTGACACCGAGGGTGTCGTGTATATGTCGGTGCTTGAATTGGGTGGTGGATATGTGAGTACGATTGCGCGGCATGCGAAATTACCACGCGTAAACTGTTACCACACCCTTGAAAATCTTTCCAAAAAAGGCTTGGTGACGTATATCACGAAAGATAACGTGAAATATTTTTCTGCTGAGCCGCCGCAGAAACTTCTGAATATGCAGGAGGAAAAATATATGTATACAAAAAAGCTTATGCCGGAGCTTCTCTCGATTACGAACTCGCTGACGATTAAACCGAAAATTAAGTATTACGAGGGAAAAGAAGGTGTGAAAGCCGTTTTTGAGGATATGCTCACGGCGAAAAAAGAAATTCTTGGGTACTCAAATTTGAAAGCACTGGCTGATTTATTTGGCGATTACATTCCGGCGCATGCCGAGAAGAAGATGAAACAGGGGATCAAGACCCGTATTATTTGTCCTCTGACTGAGGAAAGTCCGAACTACATCAAGAAATATTATCCGAAGAATTTTCCACCGGAGCTCATTGAAATTATTTACGTGAATCCGCGCGAGTTCTGGTTCGAGCACGAAATTATGATCTATGATGATAAGGTGGCAGTCATTTCTCTCAATCCAGAAGAGCTCATTGGCATGATCTTCGAGAGTCCAGTGTATGCCCGTTCGCAGCGTGCGATCTTCAATCTCGCGTGGTTGGGCGCGACGAGCTTTATTGCGACGTAGTTGAGGGGTATAATACTCATCTATGGAACCACTCGCGTCGAAAATCAGGCCGAAGTCGCTGGATGAGTTTATTGGACAGGAGCATCTGGTAGGGACGAAAGGTCCGCTGCGCGTAGCGATAGAAGAAAAGCATCTGTTTTCGTTTTTGCTGTGGGGTCCGCCGGGTGTGGGGAAGACAACGTTGGCGCGGATCTATGCTGGGGCGCTGAATGCTGAGTATCATGAGCTTTCTGCGGTGTCGGCGGGGAAGGATGATATCCGGAAGATTGTCGAGTCGACGGGGGATTTGTTTGGTCCGAAGATTTTGTTTTTGGATGAAATTCATCGGTTCAATAAGGCGCAACAGGATTATTTGTTGCCCGCGGTGGAGTCCGGGCAGCTCTACTTGATTGGAGCGACGACCGAGAATCCGTCGTTTGAGGTCATTCCTGCGCTGCTGTCAAGGTGTCGGGTGTTTGTGTTGAATGAGATTCCTCAGGATGAGATGCGGCAGATCGTTGAGCGGACTGGCTATAAACTCGATGCTGATGCGATGGATTGGCTCGTATCCATGTCCGGTGGGGATGCGCGACAGGCGATCGCGATGATCGAAAATACGGCGAAGCTCTATGGCGATGTGACGATTGACCATTTCAAACAAACGCTGCAGTCAAAGTTTCTTCGATACGATAAAAAGGGTGACGAGCACTACAATACGATTTCAGCGTTTATCAAAAGTATGCGTGCGTCGCAGCCTGATGCGGCGCTGTACTATCTCGCACGGATGATTGAATCGGGAGAGGATCCGAAGTTTATTGCGCGGCGTATGGTGATTTTTGCGTCGGAGGATATTGGTATTGAGGATTCAGGGGCGCT
>CAYHPV010000172.1:0-2069 GCA_964358735.1 uncultured Candidatus Peribacteria bacterium
CAGATCGATCATTTGGAAAAAAAGCGGAAGAGATAGGCGAAGCCATCTTTCAGGGACGAAAAGTAGGACGCAACGGCATTCAGGGAAAAATTCCAATCATTGGACTCCTCGGAGATCTTCTCTTTGCATTCACGAAAGGAAAGGACACGCCAAAAGAAAAAACAGACGATGACTACGCGCACGGCATGGTCCGTATGATCGGAAGTAAAGAAGACACGGCAAAAAAAATCGGTGAAAAGTCACAACAGACAAACTTCCATACGGTCATAAGACTCGTTGTGGTATCACCAACCGAGGCACAAGCCGAGAACATGATGAATACGATGGTCGTCGCGCTCAGCGTTTTTGGCAATGAAGGATCCAATAGTTTTCAGACGAGACGTGTCGTACCCATCGACGCGATCAATAACTGGTACATGCTCAGAAATTACAACAAGAGAATTCTCGCCACGAGAATATGGGGATTTGGAGAACGAGAAAGCATTCTTTCCGAAGAAGAACTCGCCACGATGTACCACTTTCCCGATGGTAAATATAACTTCACGCCGGCGATCAGATGGCTTCCATATAAGAAACTTCCGGCACCAGCGGAGCTGCCATCAGAAGGCATCTTACTGGGAAATAACATCTATCGTGGAGTGGTGAAGCCGATATTCTTCATGAAAAAAGATCGCGCCAGACACCACTACATCATCGGTAAATCCGGTACGGGTAAATCCAGCATCTTGAGCTACATGATTCGACAGGATATAAAAAATGGCGAAGGTCTCGCCGTGATCGATCCGCATGGAGATCTCGTCGATGACGCGCTCAACTTCGTACCAAAGGAACGCGCGAAAGATGTGATTGTCTTCGACCCGGGTGATACCGAGCGCCCAATGGGTATGAATATTTTGGAGGTAAAAACGCCGGAAGAGCGGGATCTCGCATCTTCGCAAGCCACAGAAATTTTCATCAAACTCTTCGGTGATGAGATCTTCGGACCACGTATTCAGCACTACTTTAGAAATGCCTGTTTGACCCTCATGGAAGACCAGGAAGAGGGCGCGACGTTGATCGACGTTCCGCGTATGTTTGTCGATGAAGCCTTTCGTAACTATAAAATCAGCAAGGCGAAAAATCCGGTAGTGCTCTCATTCTGGAAACACGAGTACGCCGAAACCGGTGATCGCGAAAAGCAAGAAATGATTCCGTACTTCTCGGCAAAATTCGGTCCGTTTATTACGAGCACCATCATGCGTAATACGATTGGTCAGCCAAAATCAGCCTTCAACTTTCGCGAGGCCATGGATCAGGGAAAAATTCTCCTCGTCAAACTTTCCAAGGGTAAAATCGGTGATCTCAATACGCAGCTCCTCGGTCTGATTATGGTCGCACGTATTCAGATGGCGGCGATGAGTAGAGCCGATATGCCAGAAAACAAACGACGCGACTTCTATCTCTACGTCGATGAATTTCAAAACTTCGCCACCGACTCGTTTGCATCCATTCTCTCCGAAGCGCGAAAGTATCATCTCGCGCTCATCATGGCGCACCAGTATATCAGCCAGCTCGTCGTCTCAAAAACGGGAAGTAGTAATACCCAAATTCGTGACGCCGTCTTCGGTAACGTCGGTACGATTACGGCATTCAAAGTCGGTGCGGAAGATGCGGAGTATCTCGGCAAAGAATTCGCACCAGCGGTCACAGAGCAAGATCTCATCGGAATTTCCAACTACAAGGCCTACATAAAACTCAACATCAATAGCACCACATCTCGTCCATTTTCACTCGAAACCATCTACGACAAGATAGGTGAAAACAAGAAAGTAGGAGACATTATTCACGAGTACTCTCGTATGAAGTATGGAAGAAAGAGTGAATTTGTGAATCAGGAAATCGTGGCAAGAATCGGAATTAATGCTGAAGACAGTGCCGATGAGGCACTTGCTCCCGTATCCGATCCCGCAGCTCCTCCAGAAACAATTCCACCAGTAACACCACCCGTACCTCCAGCAGACTCGATTAAACCAGTAACACCACCGGTACCTCCAACGACCCCAACCCCATGAACCACTGGAAAGTAAGCT
>CAYHPV010000173.1:0-2066 GCA_964358735.1 uncultured Candidatus Peribacteria bacterium
ACGTACATTCGCAGTCTCATTCATGAGCTCGGGGCTCTGCTTGGTTTCGGGGCGTATGTTGAGTCACTTCGTCGCACCGCGAGTGGGCCTTTTGACGTGAAACATGCCATTACTCTTGATTCTATCGAAGCCCTTTCTTCCCAGGCTCTCTCGGCTCAGCTCCTCCCTCTTGAGGTTGCCGCGACCGATCTTCCACGTCTCGATCTCACCTCCGAAACGTATACGCGTCTTACTCATGGACTTTTTATTTCCGTGCCATCTGAGTTTTTATCCTCTCCATCATCCACGATTTTCGCTGCATTTTTTGAAAATTGTCTCGTCGGAGTACTTGAGTTTTCTTCCACAAACGAGCTAAAATTTCGCAAGATGATCCATCGTTTGTAGTTCACATCTTTCACCGATATGCTCCCATTTCTCACGGCTGGTCTCACCGCCTTCATGCTCACCACCATTTTTGCCCTCATCGCGCTCTGGCTTTTTCCACGCATCAAACTCATGGACCGTCCGAAGCGCTATGGCCTTACGCGTGATCCGATTCCTTATTATGGAGGTATCGCTTTGATCCTTGCCTTTCTTATTTCGGTTGCATTTTTTGTTCCCTCGAGCCGTCCTCTCACCGGTGTTTTGATTGCGCTCGCCCTCATTGTTGTCGTAAGTTTTCTCGATGATATGTTTCAGATTCGTCCGGCCATTCGCCTCGCGGTACAGGTGCTCGCTGCCCTTATTATCTCTTTTTTCGGTGTTGGTATTCGTTCGATTACCAATCCTTTTGGTGGAATGTTTGTCTTTGATGGCATCCAATTCACGATTTTTGGCCAGACACTCCTTCTTATCAGCGTTCTCTTTACGGTGGCGTGGATCGTCTTCGTCATGAATAGTATGAATTTTTTTGATGGGGTTCCGGGCCTCTTGAGTGGCGTTTCATCGATTGCGTTTTTTGTCATTTTTCTTCTTTCGCTTCGGGCCGGTCACCTCATTGATCAGACCCAGCTTATCTATCTGAGCATGATTCTTTTTGGCATCTGCTTAGCCTTTGTGCTCTTCGATGTTCCTTCGCCGACGATGCTCATGGGCGATACCGGCAGTATGTTCCTCGGATTTCTTCTTGCGGTTCTTGCTATTTTTTCCGGTGGAAAGGTCGCCACCCTTCTCATCGTCCTTGGAGTTCCGCTCTTTGATGCGGTCTGGTCAACTCTCCGAAGAATTATTAAGGGGCAGTCTCCATTTCGTGGTGATCTCCATCATCTCCACCATCGACTCCTCGCGGCCGGCCTCTCTGAAAGGCGCGTACTCTTTATTCTGTACTCGGTTTCAGGGCTTTTTGGCTTTGCCGCACTTTTTCTCCAGTCTTTTGAAAAAATGTTGGCGATCGGCGCCATTCTATTTACTATGATTCTCGTGAGTCTTCTGCTATTTTGGCGTACACGAAGAGCGGTGTGACTTCTCCCTACCAGTGTAGCCATCTACGAGTCTAACCATTATTCTCATCTATGGATCTTGTCGCTGACATCAAACAGAGAATTCCTATTGAAGATCTCGTCGGTCAGTACGTCGAGCTCAAGCGGAGCGGTCGGAATTTCAAAGCGCTGTGCCCGTTTCATAGTGAAAAGAGTCCGAGTTTTCACGTGAGTACGGAAAAGCAAATTGCGTTTTGCTTTGGTTGCCAAAAAGGTGGCGATCTTTTTCAGTTCTATCAAGAGGCTGAGGGGGTCGATTTTTCTGAAGCTATCAAGCAGCTCGCCGAAAAGGCCGGTCTGGATATGTCTGCGTATCGGGCCGTTTCGTCAAAGCCAAGCTTGAGTAAGGACCAAAAAAAACAGTATCTCGATCTCCATCAGCTCGCGCTCCACTATTTTCAAAAGCATCTCTGGGAGACTGAGGATGGGAAAAAAGTTCTTGAGTATGTACGTGGTCGAGGTCTCACGGATGAGACGATTCGAGCCTGGGGGATTGGGTTTTCGCCTGATCTGCCCGATGGATTTTTTACGACGGTGATGCAGCAGGCATCATCCGATCGCACGGCGCTCATCGCCTCCGGTCTGGTGATTTCACGAGATACTGACAGT
>CAYHPV010000174.1:0-2064 GCA_964358735.1 uncultured Candidatus Peribacteria bacterium
CTATTTGGATTGCAGGAACAACATCAATTTGAAAGTTGTCTTTATAAATAACCCCTATTGATCTCTTTTGCTCATGAATTCCCACAATATCCGCATCGCCATTTTTAATTTGCTCCAATGCATTTTTAACCATACCCAGCAAGTCTGGCAATTCGGTTTCTCCATAATCTTTTTGGCTGAAAGCTATGAAGGGACTGTCGCCCAATTAGCTTTTTGATAAAAATGGCACAGACGATGTAAAAACTTTCGAGTTTTTATCTCGTTTCTGTCATTTTTTTGTTTTTGTTTGCTGGTGGAAAGTGTTTTAAGCCGTTTTCTTGTCCCTTCAAACACACTCCACCCTTGGAAATTCACGCCGGCATGATTTCCATCGGCAATATTTTTACCGCTTTTTTCAGGTTGTGAACAATTGCTTCAAAAAAGCATTGAAAGGTGACTTTGGCCAAGCCTCGGTATTTGGCTCGTTTGCTTTGTTTAGAAAATGTTCCTTCAAACGGCATCCTGATGCTGGAACGCCAGCGGTCTAAATCTCGGTTTTTGTTTGGATTGTTGTTTTTACGGATAACGGCCGCCGCGCAGCGATTGGCTTTAAGCCAGAAATAGGTCTCCCGGCAGTCAAAGAGCTTATCCATAAAGACCAGGCCCTGCTGAGGGCAGATGTTTTTCACGG
Source organism: uncultured Candidatus Peribacteria bacterium (assembly GCA_964358735.1). Classification (GTDB taxonomy): domain Bacteria; phylum Patescibacteriota; class Gracilibacteria; order UBA1369; family UBA12463; genus CALREA01. The sequence continues at coordinate 671 of CAYHPV010000174.1, forward strand.
TTTTGAAATCCAGCACATTGGCTGGCGTCACCGCCAGCTTATCAATGAGACCGTAACGCATATCCACCGCATTGTGCCGTTTGTAGCCAAACCAGATGTTGGTTTTGCTTTTAGCGCCCCACCTAGCCTCTTTGTCCGCGGCATAATGGCTGACGACGGCATTGTTCAATTTTTCCTCGCCGTCTTTAATGGCTCGGTCGCGCTCTTCCCAAAGCGCGGTTTTAGTGATGATGGACGAGGCGTCGATAAAGGTGAAAACATTGCCGAATAGTCCTTGTTCCTTCATTGTTTCGTTGATGGTCTTGAAAATGTCCGCCAATTGAGTCGGACCGATTCTTCTCCTTAATTTGCCAAAGTAAGAATGGTCGGGGGTGTCGGCCATCAGACTGAAACCGCAGAACCAGCGGACGGCGATATTTTCTCGCAAACATTTCTCCATATCCCGATCCGAGTAATCTTCCCAGAATTGAACCAGAAGAGCCTTAAATCCTTTTTCAATTTCTATCCCAGTCGCGCCCAGATCGCTGTAGAGAGCGGCCAGGGGCTGAATCAATTCAGAAAAATTGATGATGACGTTAAGTTTGCGGAAAGGGTGGTTGGCGTCGACTAATTTGTTAAATATCTCCTCTTCGGTTGAAAACAACATTTTGCTTGTTTTATTGACTCGAATATTGTTCATATTTTGGCTACATTTAGAATAAATTATATCCTAATTGTAGCACAATTTTAGCTCTAGTTTAAGTGGATAAGTGAAGACATTTGGCGACAGACCCGTTTAAACGCTTCATAGGGCAGGGCGCCGCTGATCAACTGACCATTAACAAAGTTGGCTGGTGTGCCGGTTACTCCCTTGTCCGCCCCTTCTTGCGTGTCAGCCGCTACTTTGGCGGCATATTTGTCAGAATCCAAACAATCGTCAAACTTCTTGGAATTCAAATCCAGATCTTTGGCCCACTGTTTGAATTTGTCCAGGCCGTATCCGCCGACCAAATTTTCAAACAACTTGTCATGATACTCCCAAAATTTTCCCTGCTCGTCGGCGCACTCGGCCGCTTCGGCGGCCTTCTGCGAATTCGGATGAAAACTTAAGGGAAAATGCTTATACACCAATCTGACCTTGCCGGCGTAATCGGCCAAAATTTTCTTCAAAGTGGGATAATGGCGACCGCAATAAGGACATTCAAAATCGGAAAACTCCACCAAAGTAATCGGCGCGTCAAAACTGCCACGGACATGATCTTTTTTCGTGATTTCAAAATTTTGAACCGGCGGCGGATCTTGTTTTTGATTACCGGGAGCCGGCGCAGTAGGCGGTGGGGTCTCTTGCGCCTTTGCGAGTTTCCTTGCTCGGGGGGCGTGTATTTGGCCACGGTCAGTTTATTGGGCGCTAAAGA
>CAYHPV010000175.1:0-1910 GCA_964358735.1 uncultured Candidatus Peribacteria bacterium
AATTGAGACGTAGCGTTTTTCTACTGACTTCTGAGTGAGCAGGCGCGTGAGATTTATTTCGAATATCGCCGTTGCAGCTGGGAGTTCATAGTGCTGTGCGATGAGGGGATGGAGCGTATAAACATGCGCAAATCCCGGTTGACTTTCCAATGACTCTTCGGCCGTTTTGAGTTGGATATGTTGGTTTGGATGTGCCTGAGCCGCTCCGGCTGAGCTGTTTTCCCAATCTTTTGTCGTCAGATTGAGCGCGCAACTCAGTATTTCTACCATTCCTTTTGCTGCGAGAAAGCTCGAAGTTTCCTTTGGGCCGATAATGGCGCCAGTGACGATGATTTCTTCTCGTGGGAAAAATTCATGTTCTTCGTTGTACGTTCTTCCGATTTCGTAGATACCCATTTCTTGCGTGAAGCGAAGATTGCTCTGGAGATTTTTGAGAAGATTTGGCACGAGGCTTATTCGCAGGTGCGTCTGCTGTGACGAGAGATAATTTTCGATTTTCAGATGGAGGTCTTCTGGTAGGCTGCAAGCCTTTAGGTCGTCTTTACTATAGAAAGAGTAGTTGTAGCTTTCTGTTAGCCCGAGTTGGTACGAGAGAATCTCTCGTACGCGGTGTTCGAGTTTGCGCTGCACATTTTCCGGTGGAAGTTTAATGGGAAGCGAAGGAAGTGTTGGTATGATTTTTTCGTAACCATGGAGACGTGCAACTTCTTCGAGAATGTCGTCTTGCGAGTTAATATCTTTGGTTGCCCGAAATGAGGGTACCGTGATTTCGAGTTTTTTTATTTTTCCTGGAATAGTTTTTACGTTGAATTCCAGCTTTTTTAGCATCGTTACCATTTCCGTAGAGGTGATACTGATTCCAATTTTTTGTTGGATTTTTTGCGTATCAACGGTGATGACTTTTGTTGGTGCTTTTGTCGGATATTCGTCGACGATGCCCCCTTCGAGTTCGGCTTTTGGACAGAGTTGCTCAATGAGCGCGATGGCGCGGAAGAGTGCGGTGAGGGTCATTTCCGGGTCGAGTGATTTTTCGAATCTTTGCACGGCGTCGGTGCGGAGGCCGTGTCTCTGCGATGCTTTGCGTACCGTACCTGGCTGCCAGTTCGCACTTTCGAGAATAATTTCGGTCGTGTTGTTAGAAATTTCTGAGTAGGCGCCACCCATGACACCGCTCATTGTGAGCGGATGTTTTCCGTTGGTGATGATTGGATCTTCTTTGTCGAGTTTGTGATGTTTGTGATCGATGGTCTCGAGCTGCTCGTTTTCGTGCGCGTATCGAATATCGAGTGTGTCGGTTTTTACCGTCTGTCGATCATAGGCGTGCATTGGCTGACCGAGTTCGTACATCACGTAATTTGTGATATCGACAATATTGTTTACTGGACGGACACCGACTTTGCTGAGGGCTTCTTTCAGCCACTCTGGAGACTCTTTGACTTTGATGTTTTTGACGATGCAGGCGGTGAAGCGTGGGCAGATTTCTTTGTTGTGAATCTTGATCTTGAGTGGCGATGTGCCGTGTGTTGTTTTTGCAATTTTTACTGCTTTTTCATAAGGTTTGAGTTTGGTGCCGAAGATGGCTGACATTTCGCGCGCGATGCCATAGTGGCCCCAGAGGTCGGGACGATGGGTGAGTGACTTGTTGTCGATTTCGAGAATGACGTCGTTTTTATTGAGCAGGAAGCTCAGTGGTGTGCCTGGCTTCAGTTCGTAGTCTTTGGTTGGCGCATACGTTGAGAGATCGAGAATACCTTCTGGCGTGGCCTCGAGGCCGACTTCTTCACCCGCGCAGATCATGCCACTGCTTTCTACACCTCGCAGTTCTGCTTTTTCTAATGTGATGTAATCGCCTTCGCCGTGCCACTTTACCTTGCTGCCTGGAAGCGCGACGATCACCTTTTGTCCTTCGG
>CAYHPV010000176.1:0-1908 GCA_964358735.1 uncultured Candidatus Peribacteria bacterium
TTATTGGGAGCCGTGTGCGCGACTTTGCGGTATGGTGCTTCGATGAAGCCATACTTGTTGACGCGGGCGTAGGTTGCCAAGTGCACGACGAGACCGATGTTCGGACCTTCAGGTGTTGCAATCGGACAGATACGACCATAGTGAGATGCGTGCACGTCACGAACATCAAACGATGCGCGTTCTCGTGAGAGACCACCCGGACCCATCGCGGAGAGACGTCGCTTGTGGGCGAGCTCGGCGAGTGGATTGGTCTGATCCATGAACTGTGAGAGCTGTGAGCTTGCGTAGAATTCACGGAGGGCAGCGGTAATTGGTCGTGAGTTGATGAGTTGTGTTGGCGTAACCGTCTCGAGATCCATGACGGTCATACGATCTTTGGCGATACGTTCGGTACGGAGAAGACCGACGCGGAACTTATTCTGGACGAGTTCACCTACCGCACGAACACGTCGATTGGAGAGGTGATCGATGTCGTCTGGTGTGAGTTCGTTTTTGTTGAGACGGATTAAGTATTTGATAATTTCAATCAAATCTTTGACCTGGAAGGTGTGGTACTCTTTCGTATTTGGAACGTCGATTCCGAAACGTCGGTTGAGTTTGTACCTGGCGACCTGACCCATGTCGTACTTCTTGTAGTCGAAGAACATCGACTGGATGAGTGCTTTTGCATTTTCCGGAGTGGCGAGATCGCCTGGTCGAAGTTTTTTGTAAATATTCTGGTACGCCTCGTCAACGGTCTTTGCCGTATCTTTTTCGAGGGTCATCGTGATGAAATCGTGTGATGGATCCGTGATGATATCTTTGAAAACTTCTTTCATCTGCTTGTCCGTTTCATATCCAAAGACACGAAACAGCGAGGTCATCGGAATTTTTCGTTTTCGGTCAATTTTTACCGTGATCACTCCTTTTTTATCGGTCTCTACTTCCAGCCATGCGCCACGTTTTGGAATAATCTTGGCGTTGTGGAACTGCGGAGCTGCCGCATTTTTTGAAAAGAAGACACCTGGAGAACGGACGAGCTGTGAGACGACGACACGTTCGATACCATTAATAATAAAGGTACCACGGTTGGTCATGAGTGGCACAGAGCCGAGAAAGACGTCCTGCTCCTTGATTTCACCCGTTGCCTTGTTGATGAGCTGGACGTGAACTTTGAGTGGTGCTTCGTAGGTAATATTTTTCTGTCGTGCGGTCTCGGCGTCGTACTTGATCTCGCCGAGGGTGTGGTCGAGGAAGTGCATTTCGAGTTTTTTTCCTGAAAAGTCTGAAATCGGATTAATTTCGTCCAGAAGTTCACGGATACCCTCCTCGAGGAACCACTTATAGGAGTCGAGCTGAAGCTCAATGAGGTTTGGGAGTGTGACCTCGGTATCGAGGTGGGGCGTGTAGTAGTTTCGAAGTTTTTCGTTATCGAGTTCGCCAATATCGGTATTGAGATTGGAAGGCTTGATAATTTCGTGCGAAGGGCCCGATTTAGAGGGTGCCTTCACAGGTGCTTTTGCCACTGCTTTTGATTCTAAAGCTGGTTTAGCTTTAACCTGAGCTACTGGCTTAGCTTTGGCCGCAGGTTTTGGCGCAGCTTTAACGGCCGTCTTTTTGATGACGGGTTTTTTGGTCACCACCTTTTTGGCGACTGGCTTCTTTGCTACCGGCTTTTTTGTCTTTGGATTTCCTTTAGACGTCTTGGGGGAGCGGGAGCCACCTTCGCTTTGCTTCGGTGTAGGAGCCGGTTTTTTTGTTTTGACGACATTCTTAGCTTTTTTAGCCATAATGAAAAGGATGTAAGAGATTCAAGAAATACAGGAAATTGCTATCTCTCACAACACATCAGTTTAGGCGTGATAGCTGACTCATTTTATTCGAAAATCTCCTTTCGTCAAGTGTATTTTTAGAAGATTCTTTTTGACA
>CAYHPV010000177.1:0-865 GCA_964358735.1 uncultured Candidatus Peribacteria bacterium
TGAACTTCGAGGACATTGTAGACCTCACTATCCACTCGGACGCGCACGAAGCCATCTTTTTTAATTTTTTCAAAGGCTTTTTCATGGCGACCTTTACGATCACGCACGACGGGGCAGAGTATTAGAATTCGCTTCCCCTCCGGCATCGCCGTGACCGCCTCAACAATCTGCGTGATTGTCTGGCGGGCAATTTCCCGACCACACTCCGGACAGTGAGGGTGGCCGATCTTCGCAAAAAGAAGTCTCAGGTAATCATAAATTTCCGTGACGGTGCCCACGGTCGAGCGCGGATTTCTGGGTGCTGTTTTTTGATCGATGGAAATGGCTGGGCTTAAGCCCTGAATCGAGTCGACGTCGGGCTTTTCCATGAGCTGGAGAAACTGGCGCGCGTAGGTGGAGAGCGACTCGACGTAGCGGCGCTGTCCCTCGGCGTAAATCGTGTCGAAGGCGAGAGATGATTTTCCGCTGCCCGAAAGTCCAGTGATCACCGTGAGCTTATTTCGAGGAATTTCGACGTTGATATTCTTGAGATTGTGGAGGCGCGCTCCCTTGACGATAATGAAGTCGTTTGACATGGTACCTTGGACCGTAGCACACAAAAGCCAACCATGCAAGGGTCTTACCCAAGGATCGCCTCAACCGTTTCTCGGACGGGCTGTCGCTCCTCGCGGCTTCTGAGGTAGCCGTATTTCTTGTGATTTTCTTTCTTCTCAAATAAATAACCCAGATAGACGTAGCCGCCAAGCAGGAATGGCACGATCAGCATCGTCCAGTTCATTTCGAGGAGGACATTGAAGAGCGCGTGGAGACCAGCGGCAATGATGAAGCCCTGCACGAGATTTTGGATGGCGTAGATGAGCTCGTC
>CAYHPV010000177.1:875-1891 GCA_964358735.1 uncultured Candidatus Peribacteria bacterium
CTCCATCAGACGGGGCCAGATGATTTTTTTCTGCTGCCTGAGAATTGGCGTGGCGAAGTGCGCGAGCGCGTAGTAGTAGCCCATCACTCCTGAAAAGAGGACATGGGCGAAGGTGGAGAAAATGCTGCGGAAAATGAAGGGAATGAGGAGATTTTGCGCCCCCTGATGCACCCAGATATTGTGAAAGTACATGATATTTTCCGTGAAAGAAAAGCCGAGTGCGCAGAGAATGGAGAGCTCAATAATGTCATCAATATCCTGAAATTCGTCCTTCCCCATCGCGCGAACTGAGATGTGTTTCATGAACTCTTCGATGACTCCCACGAGTGAAAAAGTGAGAATAATACTGAGCGGCACGGTGAAGTGGCTGATGCCAATAATATTTGCTTCGAAGGTCTGGGTATATCTGAACGCATTGATCCATGGAAAAAACTGCCAGAGATATTTGTAAAATAATATTGGAAAAACTGCCGTTGCTCCGAGAAAGAACGCGTAAAAAATGACGCTACGTTTATAGGGATTTTTGAGGTAAAAAATATATCCCCAGATGAGCGCGGGAATCGTGGCAAGAACGATGCTTCCGATAATTTGGAGAATTTGGAGGTCCATTGCGGGATGGTGTGTTTTTGTTTTTGGTTCGGCTCTATCTCTCTATTATACCATAAATCTCTCTTAAAGCCAAGAACCTACTGCTATAGTTTTTTCAGTGTTTACATTATGGCTTTAATGAGCCATTTGATATATCGCGTTTCCATTGTATGATTTAACAATTTCCCCGGGGAAAATTGGAGCTTCAAAAATGGCACTTTTTTGACATTAATAGTACCATGAACTCACAAATGGAAAAGTCAATATGCTGATTTTTGAAAAACTGGGGTCTTTCTAGGCTGTATGATGGCGCTATGACTTGATAGTTTTATCTCTCTTCGTCAATATCCTGATCTTTATTTGCTTGCCATAAAATTCTTACCCATCCATCTCCTTGCATGTCAGATGTATCATTGCTTTCAAATTTG
>CAYHPV010000178.1:0-1878 GCA_964358735.1 uncultured Candidatus Peribacteria bacterium
GTCCAAACAAAAATCTCGCCGAGTCACCATGTTGCATAATTGACCAGGCCTCATACACCACGAGAATTCTTTTTTTCAGCTCACGGCGAACCTGGCTCCAGATGTAATTCAAAATAATATACATCGCAATCGGACGAAGTGCCTCATCGAGATCACGAATACAGAAGATCATAAGTCCCGAACTCAAATTAAGATTTGTCGGCTTACTGAAAAGTCCACCATACGTACCGGTGGTGTATTTCTGAAGTCGCTGAGCAAGATTAGCCGCACCCTCCATCGTCGTAAGAATACTGTAGAGATCCTCCATCGTCGGAGGAGGAGAGGTCGAAGGATCGACCATGTCCATCGTAATGCCCTTAATCGAGTAGGTATCAATGAGCGCTTTATCCAGAATCGCCTCTTCAGAAGCCGTCATCGCGCCAAGCATAATCTTCAAAAGCCCAAGGAGATCGATGATATTCTGACGCAAAATATCTCCCGGCTGCGTCACTTCATCGGCGACCGGAGGTGACAGATCAAATGGATTGATACGTCGATCGGAGTTGAGAGAGAGACGAAGATACGAACCACCGAGCACCTCGGCAAGTGACTCGTACTCATTTTCAGGATCGATAATAATCACATCGGTACCGAGCATCATGAGACGGATAATTTCAAGTTTCACCGCGTAAGATTTACCGGCACCGGACTTCGCGAAGACCACCGAGTTCGCATTTTCCAATCCAAAGCGATCAAAAATAATGAGACTATCGTTGTGGCGATTCACACCATAGAGAATTCCTTCATTCGAGGTAAGTGTTGAGCTCGTAAATGGAAAAGTTGTCGAAAGCGGCGACGTATTCATATTGCGAACGACATCGAGCTGATCGAGACAGAGTGGTAACGTAGAGGTGAAGCCCTGCTCTGACTGGACTTGGGCACGTCGGGTAAGAATGAGTTTTCCACCCAGAAGACTTTCGAGCTGTTTCGCGACATTTTTTATCTTTTTATCATCATCGGCATAGACCGTAAAGTAGAGGGCGAACTGAAAAAATTTCTCCTGACCTCGTTGAATCTCCGTACGGAGCTGTTCCGCATCCTCAAGCGCCGTTTCGATGGCAGGATCACGGGTCTTTCCCTTTTCCTGAGCCATGTGAATAGAAGACTGCATCTGGGTAACTTTCTTTTTCAAAACTTTCATGATCGTCGCCGAATCAATCGGATAGATGAACTGCGCGATATCCATCGACACCTCGAAGTTGATGAGCGGTGAGAGCCAGTTCATATCGAGATAGCGCGGATAGGTAAACACATAAAAAGTCTGGGCAAAAAGTCCATCAATCCGAATCATGTCATATCGGATCTCCATCGATGACGGAGAAATAAGATCACGAATCGAGGCAAGACCATTTTGATAAATTTTTTCAGCCGCCAGAAGCTCAGCTCGCTCTTTGGGAGTTAAGCCAGGAGTCGTACTCGCAGTCGTCGTTGAAGGAGTTGTGGCACCACCGGTGAGCTGCTGTTTCTTTTGTTCAAGTGCCGTGAGATTGGTAATGAGCCCCTCTTTCACGGACTCGAAGAGATTACGTTTCTGTGTCTGTTCCTGAGAAGAACTCGGAGCAGGCGCAGAAACTGGTTCAGGAGAAACCGCCTCGGGTGGAGTTGATGGTGGTGGTACCGCAGGAGATACAACAGGAGGCGTCGCAACTGCCGCAGATGTTCCGTCTTGTTCAGCCATAGAGCATGGGTAATTTGAAATCCCATAAGTATAGCACAAAGCAGAAAAAAGTTCAAGGCTGAGCGTCGGGTGGATTCAGCTTTGAGGGAAAGGCGAGGTGTGAGCTCATTATCCCCTTTCCAATACCTGAACCTTGTGCTAAAGTGTCGCAGGTATTTTTA
>CAYHPV010000179.1:0-1847 GCA_964358735.1 uncultured Candidatus Peribacteria bacterium
TAACATCTGAAGTATCGATAATCTGTTTAGCGCGAATAGTTAAGAGTTCTGGGCTCCCTGGACCCGCTCCAACCAGAAAAACTTTTCCCATTTCAGACATTCTCAAAAACATCCTTTATTCGATTCCGCCAGGTAATTGCTTGCCGAATATCTGTCCCCCCGGAGGAAACTGCAACCGTCATCGCTCCTGATTGATAGATTGCCGGAGAAATAAAGTCACAATGCGTCGGATCATCAACCGTATTGACGAGAAGATGACGATGGTGTGCATCCTGGCGTATACATTGGTTGAGATACGAGTCATCGGTACAGGCATACACAATATCCTTGTCAGTGAAAACAGTCGGCGTGTAAGTTTGTTCAATACAGATCACGCCGAGATCGCGAATCTCCGGAAGGATTTGTGGTGCTATAACCGTAACGCGGTCTGTAAACTGTAGGATAGACTTCGTTTTTGTAAGAGCCACCTTTCCGCCTCCTACAATCAAAATTCGTTTATCAGAGATATCCAAGAAGAGAGGAAGATAGAATCGAGTCATGATTGTTTATCCCTTTTTGTTAAGCTACGTTCTCGTCATCACGTATGCATACATAAGATAACATAAATTTTCCCCCAGCATAACTCCAACTCTTAAAAAAGTATACTCTTGTGAATAGGGTCGACTTATTCTGAAATTTCATGTCTAATTCATTATCAATATTTCCCTTACCGTAGACCTCAAAAAACGTCTCAGTTCCTACGTCTTAAATCTGGAAATCCAGAAAGATCTCTTTTTCGCGAAGTCGTTTGACCATGAGCGCGACATTACGGTCATCGCTTTTGGTGGTATCGATTATTCCATCCACCTCAAAGGTATTGAAATCATTCGGCCCCACATTGAAGACCATGATCTCGAAAGGTTCATTCAGAAGCTTCAGTTTTTGAATATCATCATCATCCATTTCTGAGATGGTGGTAATAAAGATGAGCCCTGATTCCGTCATGATACGCGCGAGCTCACCCAGTCGCTGAATCTGATTCTCACGCTCAAACGTATCATCGGGCGCTTCGCTGCCTATACCCTGAGCCAAACTGGAGACACCCAGATAATAAGCATAATAATTCTCACGAAACAGTTCTCGTTCCAAAGCTTTCGCCAGGCGACGTTTGCCAATACCTCGCTTACCCGTGATCAGCACGAATTTTGCCCGATGTTTATAGCGATCAATTCTCTCCTCTGTAGAAATAGAGCTTTTATCCCAGGCGAGCTCACGGGCACGAACATGCTCCTTGACCAGAGAGGTCTGATCCGATACCGCCTCAGAAATAATCCCGCCCCCGGCAATCTCGTAATGATCCACCATGACAAAACGCCCCATCGATTCGATCGTTGAAACCGAATCAAATGCAATCGGCTTGGCCGTCTCAAAAATACACTCGGCCACATCATGGCGATCCACCTGCTTTTTGACGTGCGATGCCTCCAGTTCGGACGCATCAAGAACACTGATCAGCTGGATAAGTGTCACCGAAACCCGGGCCGTAGCAAGCTTTAATTTATATTTCTTACCAGGGATCAAGGGGGCCTTACCCATCCAGAAAACATTAGCCTTGAATCGCGAGCTGGTCAGAGGTTGCGGTTCAGTTTTTCGGACCATGACTTCGCCCGGACGAATATAGATTTGTTCGCTTAACGTGAATCCGACAGCCTCGCCAGCCCGAGCGGTTGATTTTTTAGGCATATTGAAGGCTTCAATGGTTGAGATCGTTACTTCTTTTCCTGAGGGAAGAAAACAAACCGCATCGCCTACCTGTATCGAACATGTTTCGATCGTTCCCGCTACAATCCGACGTTCATCATTTTGTG
>CAYHPV010000180.1:0-1792 GCA_964358735.1 uncultured Candidatus Peribacteria bacterium
CGAACTCGCATGTATCCTGAGTAGTGTGACACCCATGGGACTCCTCGAGCGCGCCCACGCATGGAAAGATGCACTGGAAAAAGGAAAAAAAGAAAAATCGGTCGGACTCTTTATCTATCCAGTGCTCATGGCAGCCGATATTCTGATCTATAAGCCAGATCTCGTGCCGGTAGGAAAAGATCAAAAACAGCACATCGAAATCGCCCGCGACATCGCCACACACTTCAACACGCACTTTGGCGAGACGCTGAAGCTCCCCGAGGACTCGATCAAAGAAGACGTCGCCGTCGTCCCCGGAATCGATGGCCAGAAAATGAGTAAGAGCTACGGAAATACGATCGACATCTTCGCGCCGGAGGCCACCCTGAAAAAACAGGTCATGAGTATCGTGACCGACTCGACGCCGGTAGAGGCGCCAAAAGATCCCTCAAAATGCCATGTTTTTCAGCTTTACCAACTCATCGCAACTCCAAAGGAAACCGCCGCGCTCAAAGCAAAATATCAAAAAGGTGGATTCGGCTATGGAGAAGCCAAAAAACTCCTCCTCGAAAAACTGCTCGAAATATTCGGTCCAGCCCGTAAAAAAAGAGTTGAACTGGAAGCCGATCAAGGGTATGTTGAACGTGTGCTCCAGGTGGGAGCGGATCGAGCAAGAAGAGAGGCCGAAAGGACTCTCGCCGAGGTCCGAAAAAAGATAGGCACACGACCGTAAGTAAAAGGTGAAGTGCTCTGTTTTTATTTTTTTGAAAAATATGCAAACGAAATACATATTTGTGACAGGTGGTGTATGTTCCTCTCTCGGGAAGGGCATTGCCGCCTCTTCTATCGGTACCCTTCTGAAGGCATCGGGTTTTCGAGTATTCATGCAAAAACTCGATCCCTACTTGAATGTCGATCCGGGAACCATGAGTCCATTCCAGCATGGCGAGGTGTTTGTGACGAACGACGGAGCAGAGACCGACCTGGACCTAGGTCACTACGAGCGATTCATCGATGAAAATCTTTCCACCTATTCTTCGGTGACCACGGGAAAAATCTACGCGGACATCATCAGTCGCGAACGCAAAGGTGAGTTCCTCGGGGGCACCATTCAGATTGTTCCACACATCACCAACGCGATCCAGGAGCGCATCACGCTCGCGGCCAAAAAATCGAACGCCGAAATCATGATCATCGAAATCGGCGGAACCGTCGGTGATATCGAAGGCCTCCCCTTTCTCGAAGCGATCCGGCAACTCAGACACAAACTCGGCAGTGAACATACGCTCTTCGTGCATCTCACGTTGCTCCCCCATTTGCAAACAACCAAAGAGCTAAAAACCAAACCAACGCAAGCATCCGTGCGCGAACTACGAGCCATCGGCATTCAGCCGGATATCATCATCGCGAGAGCCGATCTCGAGATTCCAAAAGAAATTATTCAAAAAATATCTCTCTTCTGTGACGTCGATCGGGAGGCCGTCATCTCCGCAACCACCGTCAAATCCATCTACGAAGTTCCCTTAAATTTCGAAGAACAAAACCTCGCAACACTCATTGGAAAAAAGCTCAATCTTGGCAACGTAAAGCCAAAACTCAAGGAATGGCGTGAACTCGTCGCCAAAATACACAAAGAACGAAAACCACTCGATATCGCGATTGTGGGAAAATATACTGGACTCGAAGATGCCTATCTGAGTGTGATCGAGTCACTGAAAATCGCCTGCTACCATCAGCAACGTCAACTCAATCTTCATTGGATAGAAGCCGAAGATCTCGAAGCAAAAAAGAAAGACACTGTGGCGATGCTCAA
>CAYHPV010000181.1:0-1771 GCA_964358735.1 uncultured Candidatus Peribacteria bacterium
AAAAAACAATAAAAAAGAAACGAGAAGATATTACGCCGTGGCTGAATTTCTTTTTAGACATTTTTCTTGAGCAGTCAAAACGAGCGATTGAATTGTTGTCTGAAGAAAATATTGGGAAGCTGCTTTCGCCAAAACAACTAGCAGTGTGGCGGTACTTGAATACTGTACCGGAAGCAACTCCTGCGGAAATATCTAAAGCCGCAAAAGTTGCCAGGCCGACGATCAACCAAGTGATAGATAAATTATTAAGACTCAAAAAAGTAGAACGCATTGGATTAGGCAGAACCACGCGATACAGAAAAATTTAAACTTCATTTTTTATTACTAACCCAAAGAAGGGTTATGGGATTAAACCCGCCCAAAAATCCGTATAGACAGACGTAAACCATTAAATATATTGTGTAGCTTCACGTACGTACGCGACTTTTAGCCCATTTAATGGCTTGTTTAAGGCATCACACGTCAAGTATTGACTTGCCTGTAAAACATGATACGGTCTATCCTAACGCACAACGCACAGCGAAAATATGACTGACATTACAAGAAAACAGGCCGAAGAAGAAATTTTACAAGAAGCTCTTGATAGATTGGCGCAACATGATAATGATGAATGTCCGTGCGATGAACCGGATGGATCAATCGTTACTCCCGCCACAAGTGCAGATGAAATAGCTGAAAGAATAAAAAGAGCAGGGGCATTATCGCCTTCTTCTCCACTTAGAATAGGGCGTCGGTTCTTACAGGAAACTGATCCGAAATTAAATTAATACAAAAGACCTCCGGAATTTGCGTCCCAAAGGTCTTTTTAAATTCACTTTTTCTATCGCATTTTACAAATCCGTACAATCATCTTCATCCGGACCCCAGCTTTCACCGCCGATTGCCTTACATTGTTCCATATCCACAAGCTGTGCGCTCACAAGATCGGTACAAGCATCATCATACCAACATCTGCTTCTGTCTCCCGCCGCCATTTCGTCCCCTTCTTCCTCTTCCTCGGCGCTTTCAAAAATTCCTGTATTGTCGCCCGTTTCCTCTCTATTTTCTTCACCTCCAAAATTCATTCCAAATAATTTTTCCGCGGCACGCATCACCATTGTCGCGGCTTCGGCGCGGTTAACCCGCCCATAAGCGTTAACTTTTCCATCTGTTCCGCTCATAATTTCCGCAGACTTAGCGCGACATACAACCGAATTCACCGGCTGATCCGTAACTTTCACGTCGCTGAAACATTGTTCATCCGTAATTCCGACCGGACCTCCGCCTGCAGTTTCAAGCAGTACTTGCGCAACTTCCCAGCGAAGAGCTGGACGATTCACGTCTGTACATTTTCCAACAACGCTCAAACCTTTTTCTTCCGCCCAAGCGATAAATTTATTTCCCCAATGTCCGGCAAATCTTCCATCGCAAATCCTGCTAGCATCCCGGCTTTCGGAATCTCCTGAAACTCTAAATGCCATCGTTACCAATTCAGCGACAGTAACTTGCGCTCCCGGATCAAAACTCCCGTCGCCTTTTCCTTTCACAATTCCAAGTTTTGCCAACGGCGCAACGAATTTCGTTGCCCAGAAATTATCGTCGGTATCGCCAAATGGAATAATTCCGGCTTTTAATTTTGCGCCTCTTGACTCATCTATCGCTGACGCGGCTTGTGATTTAAATGCTTCCACTTTTACGCGGATTTGATCTTTACTCAAACCTTTTACGCCTGCTTCAGAAATAAATTTTTCAATGTCGCCACGAATCCGATCTCCGGCATTTCCGTAAAAAT
>CAYHPV010000182.1:0-1755 GCA_964358735.1 uncultured Candidatus Peribacteria bacterium
ATGGGAGTGTCATAGAGGACGGTGGCTGGGGTGTATCTCTGGAGGAAGGCCTGTGCGTAGACAAATGGTTTAAATGAAGATCCGGGCTGTCGTTTCGCGTCGACGGCGACATTCACCATGCCATCGATATCTTTATTGAAGTAGTCACGTGAGCCGACCATCGCGAGAATCTGGCCGGTTTTTGGATCGGCGAAAAGGGCTGCGGCGTTGCTGGCTTTGTATGTTTTTTGGTTTGATTCTCCCCGTTTTTCAATGGCTTTTTCCGCGAGCTCCTGGAGTGTCCAGTCGAGTGTCGTGTAGACTCGTAGGCCTCCACGTTCCATGATCTCTTTTCCATATTTTTTTTCGAGAAAGTCACGGACTTCATCCACGAAGTGCGCCGCTTTTCGTGATGATTTATATGGAACGAACTCGGTTTTCTGGATCTGTTCCCATGCGATATTTTTTTCCGCGGTCGTGATGAGGCCGAGCTCTGCCATTCTTCTCAGTACTATGTCCGATCGTCCTGCGACGTATATTTCGTGCGTATCGTCGAGTTTGTAATTTTTTCCGATGAGGCCGTAGAAGTACTCGTCGTCTTTCAGATCGCCTGCTGTTTTGATGTTTCGTTGTTTAATTTCCTCAGGGGTGAAGTTTTTTGTGAGCGTGGTGTATTTGTGTTTTCCGTAGGGATTGTAGTAGGTGGGGAGCTGTGGAATTCCCGCGAGAATGGCGCTTTCTCCGAGGGTGAGGTCTCGTGCGTTTTTCCCGAAGTACATCTCGGCGGCTTTTTGGATGCCGTAGGCGTTATTGCCGTAAGGAATCTGGTTGAGATAGAGTTCGAGAATTTTTTGTTTGTCGTATTTTTGTTCGATGCGAACGGCAAGAATGAGTTCGCGGATTTTTCTGACGATGCTTCGTTCTCGCGAAAGGAAGGCGTTTTTTACGTACTGTTGGGTGATGGTGGAGCCGCCGCGTTTATTGCCGATTCCAAGAAATTCGTAGAGTCCCGCGGCGGCGATCCACGTCATATCAAATCCCTTATGTTGCCAGAACTGTGAGTCTTCGATCGCGAGCGTGGCCTTGACGATCTCCGGTGAAATTTCTTCAAATGGTATGTATTCTCGATTTTCTTCTCCGTGAATCGTCTGGAGGAGTACTCCGTTTCTATCGTATATTTCCGTGGTGAGCGCTGTCTGTGCTTTGATATTATCGACGCTTGGTAAGCCGATTGAGAGGATGGCTACGCCAGAGAAAAAGAGAAATACGCCTGTTGCGATTGCACCAATAATAAGCGTAATGAGCCACGCTATCACGCGCCTGAGTGTCCACGGCTGTTTTTCTGGATTGAATACCGAGGTGAATGAGTCAGACATTTTTTGTCGTAACTCACTTCCCCTTCGTTCAACCGAATTTTTATACTTATCGTGAATTTTTCTGTGGAGATCCATAGCATGGAGTATGGTACTGTAAAAACTCAGCTTTGTCGAGATGTCATCTGATGGTTCCCCCAAGAGCTTCAATATTTTCCGTCATTACTTTCTGTGTTTTTGTCATGTCCTCCTCGATGAGGGTACGCTCTTCGGATTGCAATAGAATGCGATAGGCGAGCGATTTTTTCGTTGATTCGATGTTTGCACCCTCGTAGTAGTCGAAAAGTTTAGCACTTTTAATGAGTTCTTTGTTGGCTTTTTTTAGGGCGTTTGTGACGTTTTGTGCTGGAATTTTTTTATCAATCAGGATAGCGACATCGAACTCGATGCCTGGATATTTTGG
>CAYHPV010000183.1:0-1745 GCA_964358735.1 uncultured Candidatus Peribacteria bacterium
GTGAGACAGACCCTGGCCCTCTAGCCGTGGGATTACATAGTCACCAAGTTTTTCAGCGCCGAGGGCGGCCGATAAAAACCCGCAGACGGTCACGCCCACCTGGATAGCGGCTAAGAAGCGGTTGGGGTTTTCAGCAAGTTGTGCCACGCGAGCGCCACGTTTTCCACGTCCTACTAACTGGCGAATCTGGCTATCACGCAACGAGATAAGGGCGAATTCTGCGGCGACAAAGAGGGCGGCCGTCAGAATTAAACCACCAACTATTGCAAGGTCTGTTAGTAACAACCCTAACGAGTGAGGTTCCATTATGTGAGTAAGCATACGGCACCCGCATCGGCCGCCATCTTTCCATATCTGGCCTTTACGCGTAACCTTCGGTGCGTTGGCCAACTGGCCATCACCTTCATCCTCGGACCGTCGGGCACGTACCTGCCCGGAGAAGGAGAGCAATCTCATGGCATCAGTAGTTTTCGAATCCGCATCACGTATTTATCCAGGCACAACCGCCCCTGCAGTCGATAAGTTAAATCTGACCGTTAATGATGGTGAGTTTTTGGTTTTAGTCGGCCCCTCAGGTTGCGGAAAATCAACATCACTTCGTATGTTGGCCGGACTTGAAGAAGTCGATACTGGACGAATCTTGATTGGTGATCGCGATGTAACAAATGTTGCACCAAAAGATCGCGATATCGCAATGGTCTTCCAGTCATATGCTTTGTATCCACACATGACAGTGGCAGAAAATATGGGCTTTGCTTTAAAGATTGCTGGCACGCCAAAGGAAGAGCGTGAGCGTCGCGTATTAGAGGCAGCAAAGCTGCTTGACCTTGAACCATATTTAGAACGCAAGCCAAAAGCGCTTTCAGGTGGACAACGTCAGCGCGTTGCAATGGGTCGCGCAATTGTTCGCGAACCACAGGTCTTCCTTATGGATGAGCCTTTATCCAACCTTGATGCGAAGTTGCGTGTTGCAACTCGTACCCAGATCGCTGCTCTGCAGCGCCGGCTTGGAATCACAACTGTTTATGTAACTCACGACCAGGTTGAAGCTATGACTATGGGTGATCGCGTTGCAGTTCTTAAGGATGGCTTGCTACAGCAAGTTGATACTCCGCGCAATCTTTATGACAATCCAGCAAATGCTTTCGTCGCTGGATTTATCGGCTCTCCTGCAATGAACTTGCTTATCGCACCAGTTAGCAACGGTAAAGCAATGCTTGGAAATCTTGGCATTGCCGTTCCAGCATCTGCTGGTGCCGAAGTAACCGTGGGTGTTCGCCCAGAGGGCTTTACGCCGGCAGCTTATGGCTTCCATGTACTTGTTGAAGTTGTTGAAGAACTTGGCTCAGATGCATTCGTCTATGGAAAACCAGCTGATACAAATGTTAAGTTTGCTCAAGCAGACGATGAAGGCGCACAGATTATCGTACGTTGGGATCCCAAGAATCCGCCAAAGGCAGGTGAGACAATCGCTGTTACTGCAAATCCATCTGCAGTGCACTTGTTCAACTCAAGCACCGGAGAGCGTATTTAATCTCTACATTAAAAAAACTCGCAAACCATCGAGGTTTGCGGGTTTTTTAATGTAAGTAGCGAACTCCGGGGTAATTCCAAATGCGAATACATCAACTAAACCCTGGCTTAACCCAAAATGGAGAAGCTGGGGTTTCGTTTTTAAAGTGGAGGTCAGCACCTGTCACACTAACCACCAGAAACCGCTTAGAAAATCCATCAGGAGTGGTGAC
>CAYHPV010000184.1:0-1734 GCA_964358735.1 uncultured Candidatus Peribacteria bacterium
AACATAACTGCCGCCAGCGTTATCCAGAGCGCCTCCAGCAGATAGGGGAGTCGGATAAACATCGGGGCCGCGCCAACGAGGCGCATGATATTAATTTCCAGACGACGGTGATAGATCGCGAGGTGAACGGCGTTGTTCATAATGAGAAGACTTCCAATGAGAAATGCGGCGATTACCCAAAATAACAGTGATTTGGAAAAACTATTCAGCTTTTGAAGATTTTTTGTCACGGTCTCGGTGATCGTGGTATTTCCGTTTTCGGCGATATTGGTCATGAGCGCGCTGTCCGAACTGCTTTTGAGCACCTGCTGGATTTTTCCGTAGTAGTCCGGGCTTTCTACCGTTATTTGAATACTTGGCGGCAGAGTATTCTCCCAATTGAATTTCTGATAATATTCGCCGGTTTCCGGATGATTTTTGAGAAATGTTTCGAGGGCTGTTTCCTTCGACACATAGACGGCATTTTTGACTCCCGGCTGTTGTTTGATCATCTCACCAATTTGTTTTGCCTTGCTTGGATCGATACTGTCCTGGAGATAGACGATCATATTGATTTTCTGACCGAGCTCGGCGAGCTGATTTTTCACGATGATATTGACCACGAGCAAAATATTTAACACAAAAAGAATAATCGCAATCAGCAGCACGGTCGCGATTGAGCTGTAGCGATTTCTCCAGAGATTTTTGAAACTGTACTGAATGCTCAGGGGGATCATTGTGTGAGGGTGAGGCGAAGTGATGCGGGGTGAGGTGAGGACTATTCGATAACCAATATATCAGAAAACGTTACCAGCTGCTCTGCTGCTTTTGGAATTTCGAGGCCGGCATGTCCTCTCTCGAGTGTTGCTCGAATCAGTGACGATTTGTACATCTCCGGTTTGTAGGCTTTCAATCGACAGATTTCCGCGTCAATTTTTTCATCGATGAGAAATTTTTCCAGCTGGTAGGTGAAGGCGAACTGATCGTATCCCAGTGCTATCACATCGGGCCGGATTTTACGGATAATGTCGTACTTGTCCCCCATATTTCCGAGCACCACTTTTTCTACGAGTCCGGTATTTTTCAAATTTTTTACCCGTTTTTTTTCCGGATAAAAGGGATACTCACCCTTTATTTTCCGCACGGTTTCATCTCGTGCGATCACCGCGGTCATTTCATCTCCCAGCTCGCGGGCCTGCTCAATCATGTTTTCGTGGCCGGCGTGGAGAAGATCAAATGTTCCGAAGATGATGACTTTTTTTGGGTTTTTTTCCTGAGGTTTGTGATTCATTGCGTGAATTTATGAAACGGAGGTGCTTGCTATTGGCAGTCCGAAATGTAGGTAAGCAACCACGGTGATGAGGATCAGCGCTCCTCCAATGGCTACCATTGTCTGTATTCTAGTGTTTTTCCCTTCGCTTGCAAGCCCTTCCAGAAAGCTACTGGTTCCGTAGGCGATTCCCATCACGATGAACGGAAGAAAGAGCGTCTGTTTCGCGGTTTTGCTCATCGGCAGAAAATCTCCATTGAGTGCCATCAGGCTGCTGATGAGATATCCCAGCCCGAGAGTCAGAAAAAAAAAGAAGGCAATCATCTGAATATTTTTGAGCGTATTTTCCACCTCTCTATTGTAAAGCTATTTTTCTCGAGAGACAATCGAGAGACAAATTTTGCCAACCATGAAAAATGTGTATAATGCCCAGTGTTCTCGGACCCTTTTATCGTTATCATATGGAGTTATCGCAGGAACAGGTG
>CAYHPV010000185.1:0-1729 GCA_964358735.1 uncultured Candidatus Peribacteria bacterium
GTGAAGTCGACGTGGCCCGGAGTATCGATGATGTTGAATCGGTGAAGATCTGCTGGTTCGCCGTGACCGTTGTGCTGGCTTGGAGACCAGAAACAGGTCGTGGCTGCAGCCGTAATCGTGATACCTCGTTCTTGTTCTTGTTCCATCCAGTCCATGGTCGCGGCACCCTCATGTACTTCTCCAATCTTATAGTTTTTTCCGGTGTAAAAAAGGACACGCTCAGTGGTCGTTGTTTTGCCTGCGTCGATGTGAGCGATAATTCCGAAATTTCGGAGGCGTTCTAGGGGTACGTTACGGGCGTCGTCTGCCATGGGGAGAGGGGATTAAAGGGGGTAAGAAAAAAAGATTTTAAAAGCGGCCCTTTTGAGGCCGCCTAAGTTTTTGATGAAGATTAGACGCCCTGATATTTTGCCAAGTGAGCGAACGCTTTGTTGGCCTGTGCCATTCGGTGGGTCTCGTCTCGCTTTTTGATGGCGGTTCCGGTTTCGTTTGAGGCGTCCATCAGTTCACGAGCGAGTTTTTGCGCCATTTTCTGACCTTTTCCTGCGCGCGCACCTCCGATGATCCAGCGAAATGAGAGAGCGATAGCTCGGTGAGGTTTGACTTCGACGGGAATCTGATAGACGGCACCACCAATACGTCGTGGTCGGACCTCCATGTTTGGTTTGGCATTGGCAAGCGCCTTTTCGAAGATCTCGATTGGTTTTTTGTTACCCTTTGCCTCAATGATTTCAAGTGTTTCCTGAAAAATGTGTCGAGCAATCGACTTCTTTCCTTGCTCCATGATGTAGTTGATGAACTTCTCCTGAGTTGGAGTTGAGCCTTCCGGGATGTGGGTAACGCGCTTTTGTGCCATGGGGAGATAAAATTACGAGAGATTAAATGTTGTGAAAAATATTATTTCGCACTGTTATTTTGCTGCCGCCTTCGCCTTCGGCCTCTTCGTTCCGTATCGTGAACGGCCTTGTCGTCGTTTGTCGATACCCTGAAGGTCGAGCACGCCTCGAACGATGTGGTAGCGGACACCTGGCAAATCCGGGACACGACCGCCACGAATCATGACGACCGAGTGTTCCTGCAGATTGTGACCTTCGCCGGGAATGTAGGCGATGACCTCGATACCGTTGGTAAGTCGTACCTTTGCGACCTTTCGGAGCGCTGAGTTCGGCTTCTTTGGCGTCATGGTTTTTACCTGGAGACAGACGCCGCGCTTGAATGGGGCATTTAATTTGAATGGTCCGTTTTTGATCGTGTTCCATCCCTTGAGCAGAGCCGTTGATTTTGACTTTGCCTTGAGGGCTTTTCGAGGTCTTCGGACGAGCTGGTTTATGGTTGGCATGTGCGGTAAATGGTTTAAAGCGGGGATAATTTAGCTTACATTGCGGCTAAATGCAAATGATTTTTCGTTAGACAATCGGACACAGGTTTGAGCTTTTTTCGAACTCTTCGAGGTAGATGGCGCGTTCGTCGAGGTTGGCGGGTGGCTTTCGGAGACCTTTTTTGATTTCTCCATCCATCATAGAGTTCATGTGATCGACGAGGTCGGTGTGACGTTTTCGGTAGGTGGCGCCGGCTGGAATGAGTTTACCGATGATAACGTTTTCTTTGAGACCCTCGAGTTTATCGACACGTTTGGTGGTCGAGGCTTCGACGAGTACACGGATGGTTTCCTGGAACGATGCAGCGGAGAGCCAGCTGTCGGTGCAGAGAGAGATTCGCGTAAGACCGA
>CAYHPV010000186.1:0-1729 GCA_964358735.1 uncultured Candidatus Peribacteria bacterium
ATCTAGCCCTGTTTGATAAAGAAACCGATACCATGAAAGCGATCAAGGATGCCGAAAAAGATTTGGAGAAAAAGGTGCTGACCAAGTATCCGGCCCTTACGCTTGGGGAAATAAAAACGCTTGTCGTGGATCGCAAATGGATGGACGAGATGTCTATCCGAGTGTTGGGTGAAGTGGATCGCCTGTCTCACACGCTTGCCGGTCGGGTCAAAGAACTGGCCGAGCGATATGCCGAGCCGATGGCGGAAGTTACTAAAGAAGTGGAAACGCTCACAGGAAAAGTCGAAGGACATTTGGTGAAGATGGGATTTGAATTATAAAAATAATTACAAACGTATGCCAGAAAACAACAAACTTATCGCAATATTTGAAGACCAGCCGGTACGGCGCGTATGGGACGGAAAGACAGAAAAATGGCTTTTTAGCGTGGTGGATATTGTTAAGATTTTGACGGACCAGCAGAATTTTCAGACTGCCAGAAAATACTGGAATAAGCTTAAGGAACGGCTGGGTAAGGAAGGAAACGAAACGGTGACAAATTGTCACCAGTTGAAAATGAGGGCAGAAGACGGGAAACTGCGGAGTACTGATGTGTTGGGAGTTGAGGGCATCTTGCGATTGGTGCAATCAGTGCCCTCGCCCAAAGCCGAGCCATTCAAGCTCTGGCTGGCCAAAGTCGGTTATGAACGCATGCAGGAAACCGTTGACCCTGAGCTGGCGGTGAACCGCGGACGGAAAAATTGGCAGATGATGGGACGAAGTCAAAAGTGGATCGAGCAGAGAATGATGACCGTTGAGACAAGAAATAAACTTACTGATTATTGGTCTGGACATGGAATAGAAAAAGGCGTGGAGTTTGCGAAACTTACAAATATCATCCATCAGGAATGGAGCGGTCTTTCTGTTAAGACCCACAAGAAAATAAAAAGTCTAACCTATGAGAATCTGCGCGACCACATGAGCGAGGCCGAAATTATCTTCACGGCCTTGGCTGAACTTTCTACGCGCCAGATTTCTGAAAAAGAAAAGGCTGAGGGGTATATTCAAAATGAAAATGCCGCGAAAAAGGGAGGGCAAATTTCCGGAAACGCCCGCAAAGCGCTGGAGGAACAAACAGGCAAGCGGGTTATAAACTCGGAAAATTTCTTACCGACCAAAAAAGAGCCAAAAAAACTCGGCTAATACTTTTTGCCGGCATCAGCAAAAAGTCCGCAATCATTATGACCACATCCACACAAACAATTCAAAAAGGCTACAAGCAAACCGAGATCGGCGTAATTCCGGCTGATTGGGATATAAAAAGTCTGGGCGACGTCGGCGAAGTAAAAATGTGTAGACGAATTTTTAATCATGAGACTAAAGAGTTTGACGCAATTCCGTTTTATAAAATTGGAACATTTGGACAAGAGGCCGATGCTTATATATCGCAAGATTTATATAACAACTACCGACACAAGTTTTCATTTCCTAAAAAAGGCGACATATTAATTTCTGCGGCTGGCACGATAGGCAGGACAATCGTTTATGACGGGATACCCGCATATTTTCAGGACTCAAACATAGTGTGGATCGATAACAATGAAGAATTAATTTCCAACGGCTATCTGAAGTATATTTTTCAAATTGTAAAATACAATACCGAAGGCGGAACAATTCAGCGGTTGTACAACAGTATTCTAAGGAATACTAAATTTATTTGTCCTACAAAACCGGAACAAACCGCTATCGC
>CAYHPV010000187.1:0-1670 GCA_964358735.1 uncultured Candidatus Peribacteria bacterium
CTGCCCGGATTTTTGGCATCAAAGGCAAGGGTCGAATTGAAGCTGGCTACGATGCGGATGTGGTGATTATCGATATGGATTTGGAGCGCCCAGTGACGAATGCGAAGATGCTCACGAAGTGTGGTTGGTCGCCGTGGGATGGCAGGATCCTGAAAGGATCCCCGGTGATGACGATTATTGGTGGTGAGGTGATATATGAAGGTGGCAAATTTGTCTCGTCGCGGAGGGGGAGTGAGTTGCAGTTTGGATAGGAGCGTGGGCTTTGCAAAGGGTTTCAGCTCTGCTATAGTCTTACCAACATGGCCGACCTCTCCGTAACATTTTGTGGCGTCGAGTTCAAGAATCCACTGGTGCTCGCCTCTGGGATTCTGGGAATTACCGCTTCGTCTTTTCAGAATGTGATCAAGCACGGTGCGGGGGGAGTCACGACGAAATCCCTCTGGCTTACCGAACATAAAGGACATCCCAATCCGGTGATGATCGCGAATGAACACTACATGCTCAATGCCGTGGGTGTTCCGGATGCCGGTATTGAGAAAGCAAAAGAAGAGCTCGCTGAATATAATACACGAAAGCGCGCACCGATCATCGCGAATATTATTGCGGGACGGAAGGCGGATTTTGCGGAAATTGCGGAAGAGATTGTGAAGTTGCACCAAGATATTCTCGAGGTGAATATTTCATGTCCGAATGTGGAAGATGAGTTTGGAAAGCCGTTTTCCTGCTCACGGGATGACGCGGCTGAGGTGACGCGTGCGGTGAAAAAGGTTGCCGGTCGTGTGCCGGTGGTAGTGAAGTTGTCGCCGAATGTCACGAGTATTGTGGAGATTGCGAAGGCTGTTGCTGATGCCGGTGCGGATGGATTTTGCTGTATTAATACTTTGGGTCCTGGGCTCGCAATTAATATCGAAACGGCTCAGCCGATTCTGGCGAATCGCGTGGGTGGCATTTCCGGTCCGGCGATCAAGCCACTCGCCGTTCGCATTGTGCATGATGTGTATAAGGCGACGAAGTTGCCGATCATTGGAACGGGCGGTGTGCTCACTGGCGAGGATGCAATCGAGATGATGATGGCGGGTGCTACGCTCGTGGGGGTTGGGACCGCGGTGTACTATCGAGGGGTTGAGTGTTTTGGGCTTATTAATAAAGAGATGGATGCGTGGCTCAAAAAAGAGAAGATACGAAAGCTGAGCGATGTTATTGGAAAAGTGCATGGGTAATTTTTTCAAAGAAAAAATTTATGAATATTAAAAAACACGATACCTTTCCCATTATTCTTCCGATTAAAAAAATAATTCGGGAGACGCCGCACGTGAAGACCTTTGTCTTTGAGTATGCGCTGGGTTCGCAGCCCGGTCAGTTTGTGAATATCTGGCTTCCTCGTGTGGATGAGAAACCGATGTCGATTGCGTATGATGGTGGAAAAGAGTTTTGGCTCACGATTTTTGCTGTGGGTGGGATGACGAGCAAACTCCATGAAATGAAAGTAGGCGACAAGGTTGGTATTCGCGGTCCGTTTGGAAAAGGATTTTCTTTTGGAAAAAAACAACATCTGATTACGGTCGGTGGTGGCTATGGCGCCGCGCCAATGTATTTTCTTTCAAAAGAGGCTATCAAACAAAAGTGCACGGTTGATTTTATTGTTGGCGCTCGGAGCAAAGAGCATCTTC
>CAYHPV010000188.1:0-1654 GCA_964358735.1 uncultured Candidatus Peribacteria bacterium
TATAGTGAAAGGTGGAGATAATGGCGATGCGGCGCTCCCAAAGATTTTTTGAGCGCGCAAGCTGTTTCAAGATCGCTTTATTTTTGTCTGTGAGCCACGCGCCGATAATGTGCTCGGCGGACAGGTCAACCAGATCCCAGTTGTTGATGTATTTTGTACTGCTTACATAGAGTCGATAGATTGCTCTTTGTTCCGTGCTCCCTGCTTTTTTATATTGATTCACCAGCAAAACTAGAGCCAAGAGACGCTCTTCGTGAATGTTGCTCTGAAGCAACACAACAATATCTTCCAGCGTGGCGTCATGAAACGTTGCCGCCACGCTGCGAATTTCCGGAACGGTCAGACCGATAAAGACATCGCCATGCCCATACTCGCCAGGCGCGGTTTTGAAAAAGCGCTGGAGAATTTTGGCTTTGGCTGGTGAGGCACGGGCGCGGAGCTCTTGTTTGATCTTTTTGAACATATGAGGTACTGGTATAGCGATAGCCTACTTGATTTTTTGCCTTATTTCAAGTATAATTAGGGTATATGAAACACTGGAGCGTGGACATTCGTGAACTCAGAAAAGACCGCCGCGCCTATGACATTTGGTCGCTCGAACAGCGGATTAATTTTGGTATTGGCAAGAAGAAAATTAATAAAAAGAAGCTGAAAAAGTATTGGTCGGCGCTTGATCTTGACCCCAAGAAGAAACAGGGCCTAGCATTTTTGTTATGGGGGAAACAACCTTGACCACGACACAGAGACAAATTTTGCAGGCTCTCGGAAACATAAAAATTATCCGGGAGCGTTTTTATCTTACCGGCGGCACAGTCCGAGTACTATCTTCATCATCGTCTGTCCGAAGATTTGGATTTTTTTTCTGAAACCGAGGTGGATGAGGCGGCAATTTTGGTGATGCTCAAAGGTATACAAAAAGAATGTTCTATTGAGAAATTTACACTCGAGCAGAGTCACAATCGCAATTTGGTTTTTCTTCATCTTAAACATGAGATAATCAAAACAGAATTCACGTTTTTTCCATTCCCGCGCATTGAAAAAGGCAAACGGAAATCCGGAATCGCGATAGACAGCTTGGTTGATATTGCCACGAATAAAGTATTTACCATATACCAAAAACCACGTTCGCGAGATTTTATTGATTTGTATTTGATTTTGAAAAAAAGAGGAATGGTCATTGGATGCGCTGATCAAAAAAGCACGCATTAAATTTGACTCGCACATTGATCCGGTCCAGCTCGTCGCTCGATTGTTGCAAGTGACTACGGTAAAGGATTACCCTCGCATGCTCTTGAAGCTCTACAAAAAGAAGTGGCAACAGTTTTTTCTCGATGAGGCAAAGAAACTGGATAAAAAGATTTTTGAGTGAAGCACAGGTCGACCGAAGAAACAAAAAATCCGCTGATGAGGCGCGATTTTTTGTCTTGATTTGCTAGCAAGGTGAGATCCCACTTTGACGTGTGTGGGGCACGAGGGATGTGATCATGACGCTAGTTCATGAGACCCTGGTAGAAGAGGGTGAGGGCATCAACCGAGCGGGAGACCGCGCTCTCGATCATCCGGCCGTTGGCGAGGACGTATGGCCGCAGGATCTTCCAGGTTGCCTGTGAGTGCGCCATGTCGTCCGTCAGGTTCACGTCCAGGTAGCGCAGGA
>CAYHPV010000189.1:0-1636 GCA_964358735.1 uncultured Candidatus Peribacteria bacterium
AGGAGATTTTGGATCTTCTACAACAGACCAATGAATCGTTTCTCTCCCATTCCAGCAACCGTGTCATTAAGGTGCTGACTATTTTTTCCGTATTGATGCTTCCTCTTACTTTAATAAGCGGCATCTATGGAATGAATATCGCGACGCTTCCTTTTGCCGCTCATCCAGGTTCCTTTATTATAGTAGTCGGAATTATGCTCGGTGTCGCACTCTCGATGGTGCTCTTCTTCAAATTTAAGAAATGGTTTTAAGAAGATCATGAAGCCGTTCTCCACAGGGCTTCGAACATCGCTTTCATGGAATGATAGATTTCCTGACTTTGGATGAGAATACCAATCTTTTCATTTTTTAGGGTGATAATGGAAACCTTACCGTCGTAGATGTTAATTTCATTTGAAATATCAAAGACATCGGCGGGCAAATGGCGTGATTGGCGAAGGTATTTTTTGTCCTTTTTCGCTTCGTGGCGTTCAAGGACAGTGTCCTTTGCCAGATATCGGACGGGAATATGCCGTTTCATGCGTTTCGTGACATACCATTGATCGTATGCTTTTCCGAATAAGTCCCAGAGGTCTTCGACGGAACTCAGGCAAAGAATCTCGGTTTTTGAAGTGAGGCTGTCGATATACATTCTTTTAAGTTCGTGGATTCCTTCGTAGTACGTCACCTTCGGAAGATTAATGTCATGTCGTGCGATTGAGGTCAGCTCGGGCAAAATCGAGGAAAAAGCGCGAATATTCTCATCCCATTTTTTCATTGTCTGGATTTTATTGCTTTGGAGCGATTCAAGCGATTCATCCGGCTTTTTGGCTGTAAAATACTGGGTTTTGCCTCGCCAGGTAAATCGTACAAAACCTTTTTTAACGAGTTGTTCGAGGTAGACGCGAACCGTTGTTCTCTTTCTTTTGAGCTGATGTGCAATGATGCTCGCCGGTTGTGTGCCGAGGGAGAGCAGCGTAGCGTATACCTCGATCTCTTCCGGACTCCAGCCGAGATTTTTTAAGACATTTTCGTACATATGGCCGCATTATATGTTGTCAAAAAAGTTACGTCAAACTAAGTTTATATCTTCTATGTAACACCTTGGATGGCTCGACAGTAGATTATTGACGGTAATTGCGTTTTTCATTCATAATGAAAGCCCTTTCACTCATTGATTTATCGATATGACTCACGCTGCCATTGCGGAAACACATCATGGAGAACACAGGATTAATGAAAGAACGATCCTTCTTAAAGTCGGCGGAAAAGAATTGGAGAAAGGAATCGATCAGCTCGTTACCGATATCATCCACTTCGTTGAGAAGGGTTTAAGATTTATTTTGGTTTTTGGAGGAGGTCCGCAGATCGACTCGTTCTGGAACATGAAGCACGCGGAAGCCCGGACAAAGAAGGACGGTATCGGCGTAACGACGCAGGAAGTTTTGGATGATGCCGTTTATCCCGCCTACCTCTCAATCGTAGAAAAATTGAAAACTCTTTTACCGGGAATTGTTATTGTAGACCCACGCGACATTGTCTGTGATCGAGATTTCGAACACGGCCTTGTCGGTGATGTGAAAGAGGTGAGACATATCGATCTCCATGCCAATCGTGTTTCAGCCGTTGGATTCGTGGGAACAGATATGGACGGTGG
>CAYHPV010000190.1:0-1628 GCA_964358735.1 uncultured Candidatus Peribacteria bacterium
ATGTTTTCTGTTGTTTGAAAATTGGTGTGCTCGGGAGTTTCGTAATTCAGAGCTTGGAGGCCTTGTTCCTTACTGCCACAACGGCGAACTCGTCTATCTTCAGCCTGGGGACGTGACTGGCCAGTACGCTTTCTGTCACGGCGATATGGCCATCCTTAGTAATGTGCTGGATGTGGTGATTGGGAGCGAGGGCAGTATCGCGCTCAGGGATGCCGACGGTGGATGGCACTTCTGGTGGAGGGGCGAGTTTCATGCCCACGAATCGCCGGATTTGCGTGCAGAGGTAATCAAGCTCTGGGTCTGTTACAGCAACCTTCACTACTTGTACAAAGCTCCCGACGGCTCGTTCTGGACACGGAAAGCGCATGCCGTTGAAAGACGGCTCGACACTCCATCCGTGCCAGCAGGCGAGGTCATTACGGAGTATATTGTCGATGAGGACACGCTCGTCCTTATCACGGAGGATAGCAGCAAAAAAAAACGGCTGCGGCACCAAACTTCTGTCGTTGGTCCGGCAGACGCAATCACCTACGTCGGCATAATCAACGATACGCCGCTCGCAAGGTTTGTAAACTTCAACAGCGGAAAGGAATGGGTCGTCTGGGGGGACCGTCAATCCCGTAGAGTAGATGACATCTTCTCGCTTCAATCGACAGAAAGCGAGATCATCTTCGGCGCGAGGATCGGGCGCAAGCTCTACCGCGTGACCTGGTCGATTCGGTAATTAAGCACGAGGCGCGACGGGAGCGGAGAAATCCACTCTCCCCCGTCGCGCCTCATTTCATTTCAAGGATTGGAGGCGAAGTTCAAAGAGAATCTCTTCAAGATGATGGTTTATCTCTTTCTTAGAAAGAGACTCTCGCTCATTTTTCGCATACAGGGTGACGGGGATACTGTAGTACTCGCGAGCAATAAGGACGATCACTCGTATGCCCCCGCTTTTCCCTCGATGGGAAGACTTTGATGAAAATCGAATCTTGTAGAGACCGTTACCGAGCGAGATGGCTGTTCGTCGATCAAATGACTCCAAACACGAGATCAACTCTTCTTTCAAGTGCGGGTGCTTGTTTTTAAAATCTTTCGTTTGTTTAATGAAGTGAGGTAGTATGACACACTGATACATATGCTCGCTTCAGAGGTCTGCAAACTGATCCTGAAGCGATGGTATGTTTTTTCCTCGGTATTTTTTTACGATCTCGTCCTCAATCTTTTTTGTAAGATAGATTTGCTTGGTATCTTCGCTCACGAAAGGCTTCTCAATAACATCCATGAAATAAAGTGCGGCGAAACGAAAAAACTCAGCTTTACTTGCAAACCCTTTCTCTTTAATAACCTGCAAAACGCGTTTTTCGAAAGATTTTGGAACTGAAAAATTCACAATTGCCATATATTGAAACGATATGTACTCTATATAGAGTAGCAATCGTCCTTGAAGTGTCAAGACGCAAAAAAAGATGTCGCGCCTTATTTTAATTCGAGCGATTTGTCTTCAATGGATTTTTTCAGGGTGGCGACAAAATCCTTTCGCTGCATTGCTGCCTGCTCTTCCGTCCCGCGGATTCTGATAGTCAACACGTCGCCACTCGCCTCTTTTTCTCCAAAGACAATAATATAGGGCACTTTCAATT
>CAYHPV010000191.1:0-1590 GCA_964358735.1 uncultured Candidatus Peribacteria bacterium
GAAACGATGGATGGCTGCTGCTCTGCACCATGTCAGGCAATCGTGAATCTTCCGATGGAAGAGCGTCTTCGCCTTCGCAAAACCCAGAAAACAAAACCGAAAATGTTCTACCGAAAAGGCATGGGAAATCTCACAAAGATGTAACCATCTAAAAAGCATCTCAGTATAGACTCAAGGCTCCCAAAAAATCTGAGCCAATATCAATAACCCATATATATATGCAAAACTCCTCAGTCACCGGCTACAAAATCATCATAGCAGTAGCCATATTCGGCCTGTTGCTCATTCCATTGCACGCCGTACGACAAGCACCCTCAGCCACAGCCGCCGTATCACCGCTCTCGCGAACGACCGACTACGAACAATCAGTAATCAGCGCCACAGCAAAAGTCTCACCGGCAGTCGTGAGCGTGATTATCTCAAAAGACGTGCCGATACTCGAGAAATACTATATCGATCCATTCAAAGATACACTTGGAAATGACCGGACATTCAATAATTTTTTTGGTCCATCGTTTCTCATACCTCAGTACAAACAGAATGGCGTCGAGAGAAAAGAAGTTGGAGGAGGATCAGGATTTATTGTCAGCAGTGACGGTATTATTCTGACCAATAAGCATGTCATTAGTGATCCGAAGGCGATGTATACCGTCCTCCTGAACGACGGTCGCAAATTCGATGCCAAGGTCATCACGCAGTCCAGCACGCTCGATATCGCCGCACTCAAGGTAGAAGCCACCGATCTGCCAACCGTCAAACTCGGCAACTCAAATATGGTCAAACCCGGCCAGACCGCCATCGCGATCGGTAACGCTCTCGCGCAGTTTAGAAATACGGTTTCAGTTGGCGTCATCTCCGGCATGGCCCGAACCGTCAACGCAAGTGGTGGCGGAAAAACTGAAACGCTCGAGGACGTCTTCCAGACCGACGCTGCGATCAACCCAGGCAACTCGGGTGGACCCCTCATCAACACCCGCGGCGAGGTCATCGGCGTCAACGTCGCCGTCGCCCAAGGCGCCCAAAACATCGGCTTCGCCATCCCGATCAATAAGGTGAAAAGCTTGGTAAAAGATCTGATCAAGGGGGTGCAATAAAAATATAGCGGGAAGTGAAAAATTTGCTACAATAGCAAAGACCATTTCCCTCACCCCGCTCATGAACTACAAAGCCTACCTCGAAAACTCCCCAGAAGACATGATCCTCCGTGATCATCTCGCCTTTGATCGCACCATCCTGGCCAATCAGCGAACCGGTCTCGCCTATATCCGAACCGTCTTGGTGGCTCTCGCCACAGGATTCACCCTGATAAAATTATTTCCCGATGACAAGCTATTCTTAATCATCGGCCTTCTTTCCATAGGTATTGCCGCCATCACCGGAGGTATTGGCGTTGCAGCTCACCTCAAGTTCCAGCAAAAAATCGCCACCATCTACCATCCATCAAAAAACATGACGGCGAAAAAAGTTCCCTCTGAAAACAAAGAGATCGAGCTTATTTCCCAGTAATCGTAATCCACGGACCGACAATATCGATATCTGGTGATGTGTACCCCTTTTAGTAGACATTTTAGAACCCCCTAACCCTCGACC
>CAYHPV010000192.1:0-1589 GCA_964358735.1 uncultured Candidatus Peribacteria bacterium
ATCTACGTATGAATATGATGCGAACTTGGGGTATCACGTAGTTATGGAAAATGGGAATGATTACACGGTAAATCAGTCATTCCTGGTTGCCAATCCAAGCCCATTGTCACCGAAAAAATTGGATGATATCAAGCCATTTTCAACAGTTGCTCCAGAGATAGTTACATATAAAAATTCAACTGAACCAATCAGGAAAGGGGATGCAATTGATGCAGTAGTACAAGGCATACCTGGTGGGACAGGAAAATATCATGGAGTGGTACTTGGGTACTCCCATAAAGCAGGTGGAGGAAATCAGTATATCTGGGTCCTCTTTGAGGTGAATGGACAGGGGTATGTACGGGAATTACAAGTACATCAATTTATAGATTTTAAATATCATAACGGAGCAGTTGATAGCGCGACGCTTAAGACCCAATTGGAAAAGCTTGAGCTGGAAAGCCTCGAACAAAGAAATATACGAGACACAAAGACTGCAGAAGCAGATCGTATTGAAGGGACGCTTGATGGACTGAATGAAAATCTTCAGGGTCTTCGGACTACATACGATGTGATTGCCGAAAAAGTACCTGCAACGAAAACGACCACAGAGGCAGAGAAAAAGCTAGATGCTGCCGAAAAAGAAGCAGCGAGACTCAAGGGTGAGTTTGAGGCGGAGGAGAAGAAGGTGAAGACGCTCGAAGAGAAGCAAGCGGAAGCTCTGGGTGAAAATCCGGCATTAGAGCGACTATTAACTCATAATCGATTTGGCTCAACTGATACCGAGAGAGATAAATTTTTTGAAAATATTCGCTCAAATCATAAGATTATTCGTGCGAGTGAGGTAATCTCCCGTGGTCTGCCGGTGTATTACCCTGGGTCAGGTGAGGATATATATTATCCATTAGCTTTAACTGATGCGACAGAATTTGTATTTGTTGATTTTGTCTATGTTGATGCTTCAGGTAAGATTGATTTTACAAACGCACCAGGTGAAAGTTCGTTTACTAGTATCGGGGCAACGAACGTTGAGATCAGAGAAGAGGGAGTACTGGGCAATGGTGGAAAGAGGATTATTACATTTGATTGGGGCGGGAAAAAGAGAACTATCTATTTGTATGCAGAAGACGCTACAAAATTTACTCCAGAAGAATTGAAACACGGAGCAAGTGCAATACTGTTGAAAGCACCTACTCCATTTAGTCGAATTTCAGGGACAGAGGTGCCTGGAAATATTGGAATAATCGAAAATAAGATTCGACTTTTTGAACAAATTGCAGTGGGAGGGTTTATATTTGATCCTGTTGTTGGAAACGTCTCCCCGACGACTGTAGGATTTGACAAGAAAATTTCTGCAGAAAGAAGAGCAACAGTTGGAATCTTTAATCCGAGGATTAGTTTTGACTTATGGCAGAAATTAAAAACTGAACCTCTGTTGTCGAAATTTATAAACATTGATGAAAGCATAAGATACGTGATTGCTACACGAAATGGTCAGTATGCAGGCAAAATAAATGATGAGAATGAGGCAATGTCATTTTTTAAAGATGCATTAAAGGATCTAAAAATTCTGACAGACGGTTTGCCATCCGAACGGAAACAGTAGGTAA
>CAYHPV010000193.1:0-1583 GCA_964358735.1 uncultured Candidatus Peribacteria bacterium
GGCCGGAACGAAACTTCCGATATGCGCGAGCAAAACGATGAGTGCGGTCTGGCGAAGGTAGGTCGATTTTCCACCCATATTAGGACCACTCAGGAGTATGATCCGACCGTCTTCATTGAGAGTTGTTGTGTTGGGGACAAAAGTTCCAGGCGACAGTACTTCAACAACAGGATGACGGCCATTAACGATATTTAGTTCACCTCCCTCCTGCCCGAGCCGTGGCTTGGTGTAGTGATATTTTTCGGCAATCATCGTGAGTGAAAGAAGTGAGTCGAGCTGACCAAAGATCTGCGCGGCTTTTTGAATATCTCGTGTGTGAGTTTTTACGAGGGCACGCATCTCGAGGAAAATTTGATATTCGAGATCCTTTATTTTTTCCTCTGCGCCGAGTACTTTCTCCTCATATTCTTTTAGTTCTGGTGTAATGAAGCGCTCAGCATTCACGAGTGTTTGCTTGCGAATATAATTTTCGGGAACGGAACCAAGATTGGTTTTCGTAATTTCAATGTAGTAGCCAAAGACACTATTAAATCGCACTTTGAGAGAATTAATTCCCGTTCTCTCAATTTCACTTTGCTGCAATTTTTGAATAAAACCTTTTCCTTCCGCACTGATACCTCGAAGTTCGTCGAGTTTTTCATTAACACCCACGGCGACGAGTCCTCCATCTTTCACCGAAAGCGGTGGATTTTCAACGATAGTTTTGAGAAGCGTTTCACGAAGAAGAATAAGCGTCGTGATATCTTTTAATTCTTTATAAAGCTTCGCCAAAAGGGGCGATGCGGCATCTTTTAAAACTTCCAATGTCGGCTCGATATTTTTGAGAGAAAGCGCAATTCCAAGGATGTCGCGTGCATTTCCTGTTCCCACAGAAATTTTTGCAAGTAATCTTTCGAGGTCGAGAATATTTTTCAAAATATCTGGAAGCTTGAGGCGAGCTTCATCATTTTTCATCAACTCCGAGATGGCACTCTGCCGCTCCTCGATCGCAGCAATAGTATGCAAAGGATGCAGCAACCAATGACGAAGTGTTCTTCCACCCATCGAAGTTTGCGTCCCATCTATAATAGACAAGAGCGAACCTTCTTTCCCATGTTCGCGAAGCGTCGTGAGCAATTCCAAATTAGAAACCGCCGTCTCATCGATAATCATCTCATCTATCTTTGAAACCATTTTAGGCGCTTGGAGATGAGCCAAATCAGACTTTTGCGTCTCCTTTAAGTAGCTCATTAAAAGGGCTGCACTGCGAACCAAAAGATCTTCATGATCAAATCCAAACCCTTTCAAATCTTTCACCCCATAATGCTTTGAAAGATAATCTCTCGGCTCCTCCCAGAGTTGATGCGGGAAGATCGGCATCTTTTCAAATTGCTTCAAAAACTCCGGCAGATTTTTTTCGCCGGCATCGATAATGCACTCAGCTGCACCAAGACCTCCTACTTCTTCTCGCAACTCCTCCTCTTTTTCAAAACTACTCACGTGGTTTGCCCCTAGGACGAGCTCTGCTATTCCGCCAATCTGGGTTCTCCCTCCAATCGCAAAAACAATCCCAGTCGCGCTACCCGAAACAACAGTGGTTACTG
>CAYHPV010000194.1:0-1579 GCA_964358735.1 uncultured Candidatus Peribacteria bacterium
GCAGAAATCAGCTTCGTACAAATATAACGAACTGAATTCCACAAATCGTTCCTGCAGGTTCCGGTGGTTGCCCGTCAACACTTTCTTTACCGCTGTCTTCAGGTTGTCGTATATCACCCGCCTCGGTACTCCACCAAAATACTCAAATGCCCGTCGGTGGATATCAAACAGCAACTCCTGCTTCTGGCACGGGTACGCTCGTCCATAACTCATCCGGCTATGACTCAACTGCATCACGCCAAGATCCAGCTTCATTAACTGTCCGCCTATCACCGCCTTCACCTCGCCCCAATCAAACTGCGCCGCCGCACCAGAGCAAAAGTCCAATGGAATAAATACTTCCGCAGGATCCTTGCGGAGTTTTTCTCTGATATCCGTGAAGCACCTCAATACCGACGCGTAACTGCCGCCGTAACCATACTTCTCGCTCATCAGCTCGCTATACATCCGCTTTGCTGTGCGCCGGTATTTCTTTCCTTCAAGGCTGTCTTGTTTTAGCCAGCTCTCTACGACCTCTTTGATAGGTTCCTGCGCTGGTTGGTTGGATTCTTCCCGATGGTAGGTAAACTTCGCTTCCTTGCCCCTCAGTATCTTCCGCACTGTGTTCCGGGACACGCCTGTCTTACGGCATATATCCCGTATCGGCAGCCCCTCCTGCCTCAACATCCTCACTTCTTTTATCTGGCGTACGCTCATCATCCCCTCCCTCCTGTTTGGATCTTTTACTCCTGTCCAAACAGGTTACCTTTCTACCTAGGGAGGGTCAATTTTCGTTGCAACTAGTGGGTCAATTTTGCTTGCAACTTTACAGCCTCCAGAAAACGGATGATCTCTTGTTGTTCCTGTTCAGTCAGTCGTGGCATAGAAATCCTCTTCCTTTTAGTGTTCCACCCGGTGTCAGACCGAGGGGCGCGGGGGTTAGTTTTTTACTTCGATATCCCAATAATTTTCATACGGGAGCTCGGTTCTTTTCCCTAGGTAAATGTCTTTATATCTATCCCCTAAAATGCAGTTTTTTGAAAATGCAAAATCGCAAAACTATCACAGTCCACTCTGTCCCCTATGGCTTATTTTTCAGGATCTCCACAGCTTTTTGAGCAAACCAATATAGAGAGTATGCCATGAATGTAGAAAGTAAATTGGAAAGGAAGAAAGTAACCCTGGTCGATTTAACTCCCAAAAACCCGCGAAATTCAACCCGACTGAAAAATGAAAAGAAATACCACCACAAAAAAATAAGTGATGCCGAAATAACGATACCCAATATTGTGTTGTGATTTTTGTCATAAAGATATTGAAGCCCACCAATCAATCCAACCCACGAAAGACATTGGAACCACTTGGGAACTAATGCAAACCAGAAGCGAGTAGATATTAGTTGCCATCCCTCTTCGGATGTTTGGTGCCGGAAATCGATTACAATTTTATCTTTATCTTGTTCATCCATTAGAGTTATTCAGTACCACAAAGAACGCTACGGGCCTAAGTTCTTACTGCTTCACAATTTTCCCTGTAAAAAAAGTTCGAGAAAAAGGTGATAGTCATGACCTTGATCCTAGTACTGCTTTACCCGATATCA
>CAYHPV010000195.1:0-1560 GCA_964358735.1 uncultured Candidatus Peribacteria bacterium
TGGCTGCCATACAATAGGAATGATGCGGCCGCTTTTGAGTAGGAACGGACAGTTTACGTATTACCATGGGGGCGACTGCTCAATCCAATGCTGGTTATGTTCCTCAAATACTTCCCCATCTTTTAGATTACTGGTTTTGGTCCTCGGATACCTCTCCATCAAACGTCGGACAATCCTTTCTCTTTAATGGACTCCGTGGCAGTAGTGCAATCATGGAAAATACTAGTGACAAACAGGCCTCAGTGCGATGTGTTTCATGGACACCTTTCCAGCGCATCGAGGACCCCAAGTTTGGAAAAGCTGTTAGGGCACCCGACCGGACGATTTGGAGTGAATAACAAGGTGACTTCACTCATCGCTGGGGCAGAACCGCCTCAGGTGTTATCAAATCGTCAGAGGCCTTTGAAGCATGCACTAAAATTGGCGGCGTATTACCCACTTCAAATGATTTCATGAGACTCAGGTACTTTTTTGAGCTTCCGGAGAATGCTCTTTTCACGGACAGAGCGAAAGAGGAGTTAAGAAAAATCCTTCCGACGATGAGCGACCGCCAGCTCTGGTCTATCTTCGTCGCTGATGGTGATATGGGTATCACTGGCAAATACTTTGATGCAGGGAATGGTACTTTTGGAGATTCAAACCGTGACACGCGACTTTCCGTAGTCTGCTTACAAAAGCCTGGCGCTTTACCTCGGCCTCGCCCTCAGTTGCAAGTAATACAAGATCCTCGTTTTGGTAAAGCATACAAATCCCCCGATGGATTCATCTGGAGCCAATATCAAGGACGTTTTACCAATGACGGGACCGTCAGCACTCCAAATAACCAACTAGGCACTACTGGCATCGTAACAGATTCTGCGGCCACCAGAGCATGCGCCAAAATCGGAGGTGTTCTTCCAACAGTAGAAGACTTTAAGAAATTTCTCTCTTATTTTGCTCTCAACGGCACAGGAGAATTTAGCTTCGAGGCAGAAGAACATTATTTTGAATTATTCCCAGAGCTACAAAATGCAGACATATGGACCTCAAATTTTACCAATCACGGTTTTGGCGAGTACTACACTACCGTATTTACGGCCCAGGGGAAATTTGAGGCCCGTGCGAACACTCAATCACTACCTGTCATCTGTGTACGTCGGCCTTAGGCGAATATATTCATCGGGAAGTACCACCTTGCCATGGTGGGTGTTGAGAGTTCGAGTCTCTTCAGCCGCTCCAAAAAAGGAGAAAGAAGATGAATGAATCAACACAGACTTACATTTCTGATTACGCTGTCCTTCTAAAAAAGATGAGGCTTCTTAAAAAACTTAACCGCCAGCAGGCGGCCTTACTATTCGACTTCTCGTTTAAATATATCGAGAAACTTGAAAATAGTCGCGGGTCTATATCGGTCGAAAGATTCAAGGAGTTCCAGCAAAAATACGGCTTCACGGATCAATGAGTTGGAAATTGATGGTGCCCGTTAGTGGACGACTATCGAATCGCCATCATGGAAATCTGCGTCTAGCCTATTGAATTTACATAATCCCGTCAATCAGTATCCCCCACCTCCCCCCCCAA
>CAYHPV010000196.1:0-1533 GCA_964358735.1 uncultured Candidatus Peribacteria bacterium
CCGGCATCTTTCCCGACTCCGAATCTGCCATGAAAAAAGGTTTCCTCACCGCCCAAATCCGCACTGACATCTTCGATGCACCCGAGCGCCTCACCCTCACCATGGACGCTCTCACCAACTGCAAGCACGCCATCCTTCTCTTAAAAGGTCGTGAAAAAAAAGATATTTTTGAAGCCTTGCAGTCAGGTGACACCTCCACGCCAGTAGGGAAGTTTGCGCAGCAAGTTGAGACAACGGTGCTGTATGTGGAGTAAAATTTGAGTTGAAAGAAAGAGACAAAACTGATGCAATAAAAGTTTTTTTGCGATTATCCTTCCGCCGCAAATCGGATTTGTTGCCCAATGTTTTCGCGCACTTCACTTCGGCCGTGATAGTATCCCATAGGTGTAGCTCCCCAAGATATTCTTAGTATCATACCTTTTGTATTTATCATCATCCATGTTGGTAGGGTCATCATATCATTTTTCTCTATTGGGTGAATATTTCCCCAGAGTCCTTCTTTTCCTGTCTCTAAATATATTTTTACCCTTCCTTCATCGCTTAAAATACCATTTCTGTTTCCTTGTGCTATCCATAAGTCTTCATCGATTACCGCCGGCCTCGCTTCCAAATGCGCCATATAGGTGTAGTGTTTTTTCAGTCGTGATTCTATCCAAAGGGCGATCTGTGCCAATTGGGAGGCATAGACGACGCGCGCTATTTGGCCTTCACGTGTAAGATTCATTACCCCATTGTAAATAGATTCTCTATCTTCTTGTGTCCATTTCGGCATCCTTCCTTCCTGAAGAAGTCCGTGCTTTCTTCGCATTAATTCAGGTATTTCCCATGAATGTTGTTTTACCATATTTTCATCTGCGCTATAAAAGCCTTCATTGATCATAATAATGATGTGCCATATTTCCAAAAGATTGCCTGATTGAGAGAGTGCGTGTAGACCTCTTCCTCTGGCAATTTCCCATGCGAGTTTATCTTGTGGTTTTGATTTTTCCGATGGTACGGAAAGAAAATCATCGAGTGGTATTTTTCTCTTTGGGTCTCCGAGAAGTTCTGCAAGCTCCTGAAATCTTCTTTGTATTATAGAAGAGTAGTTATTTCCCATTGTAGGTGATTTCTGTCCGGGGTGTAGTGGAGAATCATCGGGTGATTGATTCATGTTTAGATTTTATTATTGACGCATTACATCCTCACCAATTTTTCAACAGTTTTTGCAATCTCCTTCACGCCAAGCCCCGCAATTTCATAGAGCTCATCAGCCGTGCCAGAGAGTTGATAGCCACGAACGCCCATGTGAGTGACCGGCACCTGCACGCCACTTTCTTCAAGTGACTGCGTTACGATCATGCCGAGGCCGCAGGCGACGTTGTGGTCTTCGAGGGTGAGAATTTTGCCGGTTTTTTTTGCACTTTTTTCGAGGGTTTCGTGATCGAAAGGTTTGAGGGAGCTGACACACAGGACTTCCACATCGATACTACCAGAAAGCAACTCTCGCACTTCAAGTGCTCGAGCAACCATCGGTCCGCTCGCGACAATCGT
>CAYHPV010000197.1:0-1521 GCA_964358735.1 uncultured Candidatus Peribacteria bacterium
ACGCCAGCGACGCCAGAGCGAGCGAAGCGAAGCTCCCCCCCCCCCACTTCTCCCTCCACTCAACCCTCGGCCGAGCGGCATTGTCATTCGCCGTTCTCGCCATTGTGGCCGTCGGCGTTTGGGGAATCGCCGGATACGTTCCACTCCTCCAGAGTCCATCGGTCGGAGCCACGCAGTCCGCGGTACCCGTGAACTTCCCCATACAAGCAAATTTCCCCTACGATCTCACCACAGAATCCGTCACCCCATTTTTTTCGATAACCCCAGCTCTCGAAGGAAACATAACCATTGAAAAAGAAACACTTACCTTTACGCCAAAGCATTCATTTGACTACAGCACCGACTACAAGATTGAAATAAAAAAAGAGGCGTCACCAAAAATGAGAGAAAATTTCACCTTCTCATTTGTGACCCGTCCGCGCTTCGCGAGCCCTCTCTACGCCGGCCGCAATCTCAACTTCGCCCACGCCACCGTCGGCTACTACGACAATGATCCGCAGATAGCCATCAATCTCGATAATGGAAAATACGAAACCACCATCTATAAAGTAAGCACGCAGGATCTCATGAAGGCGATGACCAGAGAGCGAAAAGAAAGCTTCACTCTGAGTAATTTCGCCTACGAGGATCTCAAGGTAAACAATAAACTCTCCAGCGAAACCCTCACGGTATCGACAGATAAAGGTAACCCATACGCCTACCGACCAAAGATCGATCGCGAAAAAGCAGGCCTCTACTTCGTCAGCATGAAAACCGAAAACGAAGATCCCATCCACTTCTTCTTCACCTATTCTCGCTATGCCATCTCGACGATGCGTATCGCCGATGACGTCGCCACGTGGCTCGTCGATACTCGCACTTCACAGGGGGTCAAGGACGCAAAAATCACCTTCTATCAAGATAAATCAAAGGTATTTGCAACCGCCACCACCAACGAATTTGGGATCTCCCGAACGACGGTTCCAAGGTCACTCGAGTATGACAAGATTCCAAAACTGATGACCATCGAAAAAGATGGCGAGTCGATTATTGCGCTTCTGAACATCGATTATCAGTACTCAGTATTTACGGCAGACTGGACGAACTCGGAAAAAAAATACGCCGGCTACATCTACACCGACCGCCCTCTCTACACTCCCGGCGACGAGCTCAATATCAAGGCCATCATCAGAAAAAGTAACGAAAAAACCTACCAGAAAAATATCAAGAGTGTCCATCTCGAGGTACGCATGAACTATGGAGATGCCACGGATCCGCTCTTCGATCAGGAGGTGAATCTCAATGACATGGGCACCGGAAATGTGAAGATAAAAATTCCAAAAGATGTAAAAACAGGAACATACACGCTGCAGGCAAAGATCGGAGAAGAGTATATCGATGATCAGCAGTTCAATATCGAGGTCTACCAGAAGCCGGATATCGAGGTAAAAGTCACACCACGACAGAAGGCATACATCGTCGGAGATGAGATGACCTTCGATGTGAGTGCCAATTATTTCTTCGGTTCTCCGGTAAAAAATT